>NZ_JBSHAM010000096.1:0-29666 GCF_053611505.1 Amycolatopsis sp. NPDC054798
GAGCGACGGGAGGGGCCTTCGGCCTGTCCCGTCGCTCATCCCCAACGCCGGCGCGATCCCGCGGTGGTGGTGCCGGTGCCATCAAAACCCGCGCAAACCCCGACGCCATGAAATTTATGTGAGGTCGGGTGCGCGTTCTCAGCAAAATCGTCATAGCGTCGCGTCGTGCCCCGAATTCCGTTTCCCCGCACCCGCGGTTCCCGGCTCGCTGCCGTCGCCGCCGTGGTGCTGGTCGCCGCTGCCGCGGCGACTGTCTGGGCGACCCGCGACCACGGTCCCGCGCCGGTCCGGACCCAGGACGCGTTCGTCTCGATGCCCGCCGGGCCCGGTTCCCCCGATCAGGTCCGGATCGACACGACGACCTACTACCCCGAACACACGCCCGCGCCCGCGGTGCTGCTCGCGCACGGCTTCGGCGGCGACAAGTCCAGTGTGGACCCGCAGGCGCGCGAGCTGGCCCAGCGCGGGTTCGTGGTGCTCGCCTGGTCCGCGCGCGGATTCGGGCACAGCACCGGCAAAATCGGGCTGAACGATCCCGACGGCGAGGTCGCCGACGCGCGGCGGCTGGTCGACCGGCTGGCGGCGAGTCCCGAAGTGGCTGCGGGGGCCGACGGTCAGCGCGAGATCGGGGTGACCGGGGCGTCCTACGGCGGTTCGCTGTCGTTGCTGCTCGCCGGGACCGACCGCCGGGTGCGCGCGCTCGCGCCGGTAATCACCTACAACGACCTCGGCCAAGCACTGGTGCCGAACGCCGCGGCGTCGACAGCTCCGTCGGCGAAGACACCGGCGGCCGGTGCGTTCTCTCCGGACGGCGTCTTCAAGAAGACCTGGGCGGGCATCTTCTTCTCTGCTGGTTCAGGCGCGGCCGCGGCGAGCACGCCGTCCGCCGAAGCGCCCGAGCCGGGACAGAAGACCAACGACAACGGCAACACCGCGGGCAACAGCGGCGGCACCGCACCGCAGGCCGCCGTGCCACCGGCTGGCGCACGAGCGGAGCGGCCGTCCCCGGATCCGTGCGGCCGGTTCACCGCGGCGGTGTGCAAGGCGTACGCGGAACTGGCGACCACCGGCAAGGCCAGCCCGGAGACGGTCGCACTGCTGCACCGCGTCTCGCCCTCGTCGGTCACCGGCAAGATCACCGCGCCGACGCTGCTCGTGCAGGGCGAGAGCGACACGTTGTTCGGGCTCGACCAATCCGACGCCACCGCGCGGCAGATCACCGCGGCGGGCGGAGCAGTGCGCACGATCTGGTACGCCGGGGGGCACGACGGCGGCATCCCCGGACCGCAGTTGCGCGCGAAGATCGGCGACTTCCTGTGGTCGTCGCTCACCGGACAGGGCGACCCCGGCCGCGGATTCAGCTACGACGTCCAAGGCACGTTGCGCGCCAACGGAACCCCGTCGGTGCGAACGGTCAACGCCGCCGCGTACCCGGGACTCAACAGCGCGGGAACCGAACGGAAGCAGATCGCGCTCAGCGGCCCGGCGCAGCCGATCGTGCGGCCAGCGGGAGCGAATCCGGCGGCGGTGAGCGGGATTCCGGGGCTGAACGGGCTCGCCTCCAGCACCTCCCGGCTGGCTCCGCTGTTCAGCAGCGACCCGCCGGGCCAGGCCGCGCAGTTCGGCACCGCGCCGTTCGACAGCCAGGTGCTGCTGTCCGGTTCGAGCACCGTGCGGCTGCGAGTCGCGACCGATCCGGCGCATCCGCAGCCGGAAGCGGTGCTGTTCGCGAAGCTGTACGACGTCGGGCAGGACGGCACCCGTGTGCTGCCCGCGAACGCGGTCGCGCCGTTCCGGGTCACCGGGCTGCCCGCGGACGGCACGCCGGTCGACGTCACGGTGACGCTGCCGGGCGTCGTGCGGCCGATCGACTCCGGGCATTCGCTGCGGCTCGTCGTGGGCACGACTGATCAGGCGTATTCGGTGCCGGCGCAGCCGGGAGTGTTCCGGGTCGAACTCGCGCCGGGAGCCGGGCTCGCCGTCCCGGTGGTGCCCGGTGCGTCGGTCGGCGCTCCTCTGCCGGTCGGGCAGCTGATCGGCATCGGCGCGACCCTGCTGGTCGCGATCGCGGTCGTCGCGGTCGCGGCGATCCGGCGGCGGCGGGCACACGACGTCGACCCGGAACTCGCGGACACCCCGCTGGTGATCAAGGGGCTGCGCAAGCAGTACACGGGCGGGTTCACCGCCGTGCGGGACCTGTCCTTCCGCGTCGAACCGGGACAGGTGCTCGGCCTGCTCGGCCCCAACGGCGCGGGCAAGACGACCACGCTGCGGATGCTGATGGGCCTGATCACGCCGACCGCGGGCGAGATCCGCGTGTTCGGCCACCGGATCGCCCCGGGCGCGCCGGTGCTGTCGCGGATCGGGTCGTTCGTCGAGGGCTCCGGATTCCTGCCGCATCTGTCCGGCAAGGCGAACCTGGAGCTGTACTGGGCCGCGACCGGGCGGCCGGTCGAGAAGGCGCATTTCACCGAGGCGCTGGAGATCGCCGGGCTCGGCGACGCGGTGCACCGGCGGGTGAAGACCTACAGCCAGGGCATGCGGCAGCGGCTCGCGATCGCGCAGGCGATGCTCGGGCTGCCGGAGCTGATGGTGCTCGACGAACCGACCAACGGGCTCGACCCGCCGCAGATCCACCAGATGCGGGAGGTCCTGCAGCGCTACGCCGCCACCGGGCGCACCGTCGTCGTCTCGAGCCACCTGCTGGCCGAGGTCGAGCAGACGTGTTCGCACGTAGTGGTCATGCACCGCGGGAGGCTCGTGGCCTCGGGCGAGGTCGGCGAGCTGGCGGCCTCGAGCGGCGAGGCCACGTTCCGGGTCGGCGACCCGGCGGCCGCCGCGGCGGCGCTCAAGAGCGTCGGCGGGGTGTCGGACATCGAGACCGAGGGCGATCTGGTGCACGCGAACCTCGACGGGCTGCCGCGCGCCGAGGCGGTCGCTGCGCTCGTGCGCGCCGGGGTCGCGGTGGAGCAGGCCGGGCCGCGCCGCCGGCTCGAAGACGCGTTCCTGCAGCTGGTGGGAGAGGATTCATGAGCGAGGGCAACGGTTCCGGCGGGGTGCACACCGACCCGGCCGCACTGCGGGAACTGAGCGAACTGGCCACCGCGGAACCGGCCGAGGTCGGCCCGGACGGCGCGGTCGCGGGCTATCGCGCCGACCGGACGCTGCGGCTGAGCGTGGAGCTGAAACGGCAGCTGCGCCGCCGGCGGACCCAGCTGGTGCTGGCGTTCGTCGCGGTGCTGCCGTTCATTCTCGTGGTGGCGTTCCAGATCGGGCAGTCCAATCCGAACCGCCGCTCCGGCGGGTTCGTGGACCTCGCGACGGCGAGCGCGCCGAACTTCGTGGTGCTCGCGTTCTTCGTGTCCGGCACCTTCCTGCTGCCGATGATCGTCGCGCTGTTCTTCGGCGACACGATCGCGAGCGAATCGTCGTGGTCGAGCCTGAAGTACCTGCTGGCGATCCCGGTGCCGCGGCACCGTCTGCTGCGGCAGAAGGCCGTGGTGTCCGGGCTGCTGTCGATCGCCGCGCTGGTGCTGCTGCCGGTGGTTTCGCTGCTGGTCGGCGTCCTCTGGTACGGCGCGGGCGACGCGATCAGCCCCACCGGCGACGCGATCGGCTTCGGCGACAGCCTGCTGGCGCTGCTGATGTCCACTGTGTACATCGTGGTGCAGCTGGCCTGGGTCGCCGGGCTCGCGCTGCTGCTGAGCGTTTCGACGGAAGCGCCGCTGGGCGCGGTCGGCGGGACGGTGCTGGTGGCGATCCTGTCGCAGATCCTCGACCAGATCACCGCACTGGAGGGATTGCGGAACTATCTGCCGACGCACTATTCGTTCGCCTGGATCGACCTGATCTCGACCGACATCGACTGGACGAACCTGGCCAGCGGGGTGCTTTCGTCGGTCATTTACACGACGGTCTTCCTGCTGCTGGCGGGCCGCCGGTTCGCACGCAAGGACGTCACCAGCTGAGCCGGATGTCCGGTACGGTTCGGCGCGTGACGATCCACCTGGAACTCGATGCCGGCGTCGCACTCGTGACCCTCGACCACGGGCGCGGCAACACCCTCGACACCGCCACCTGCAAAGAGCTGGTGATCAGACTCGAAGAGGCGGACGCGGCCGGTGCGCGCGCGGTCGTGCTCACCGGGTCCGGCGACATGTTCTCCGCCGGAGTGGACCTGCTGGCCCTCGCCGAGGGCGGCGCGCGCTACGTCGGCGATTTCCTGCCCGCGCTGTCGGACGCGTTCCTGGCCGTTTTCGGCTTCCCGCGCCCGGTGGTGGCGGCGGTGAACGGCCACGCCATCGCGGGCGGCATGGTGCTGGCCGCGGCGTGCGACCACCGGATCGCCGCCGACGGCCCCGGCCGCATCGGCGTGACGGAGCTGCTCGTGGGCGTGCCGTTCCCGTTGTCGGCGCTGGAAATCCTGCGCTGCACCTACGGCACGACACCGCTGCCGTCCCTGATCTACAGCGGCGCGACCGTCACCATGGCCGACGCACTCCCCCGCGGCCTGGTCGACGAGGTCGTGCCCGCCGACGAGGTGCTCGCCCGGGCGCGCGAACTGGCCTCCCGGCTCGGCGAGCTGCCCGCCGAGGCGTTCGCGCACACGAAGCAGCAGCTCCGGCAGCCGTACCACCAGCGGATCGCGGAGAACCGCGTGTCCGACGACGCACAGGTGGAGCGGCTGTGGCGCTCGGAACCGGCGCTGGCGGCGGTGAAGACGTACGTGGAGAAGGTGCTGAAGCACTGACTTTTCCCTCGGCGCGTTCGCCCCGGGCTAACTCGGCGCAGTGCCCGGTGCGATCGCGGAGGAGAGACTTTCTTGCCTCGGCTCTGCCCTAACACCCATTGCTTCGGCAGCATGTTTCTGTGAAAGTCGAAGCGAGGGTCCGGGAACCGGGGGTGCCTCGTGTGCGGCGCACCCCCGGGCCGGGGGTCCGCTCAGTCTTGGCCCGCCGGTCCGGAGGGCTTCAGCTCTCCCCCAGTTTGACCAGCTCAAGGTCGGTTTGCGGAAAGTCGTCGCCGATGCAGAGCAGCGGTTCTCCGGCGACCATCGCGGCCGCGTAGGTGAGGCAGTCGCCGAAGTTCAGCGCGGCGGGGTGCCTGCCTTTGCCGTACCGCAGGTACGCGGTCTGCGCGGTCCGCCAGTGCGCGTCGCCGAACGTGAGGATGTCGAACCGCCGCCGTTGCAGGAACGAAGCCAGCAGCGTTGCGCCTCGCTCGCCCTCCTTGTGCGTCAGCACGATCGAGGTCTCCACCAAGGTCGGCGCTCCGATCCGGCATTCCTCCGCGGCACCGATCGCCCGGGCGATCGGCACCGCCGACGGTTCGGCCATGAGCACCGCCACGATCGCGGAACTGTCGATGATCACACGCCACCCGGCCCGTATCCGAGGATTTCCTCGCGCTCGGCCTTGCTGACCGGCTTGCCCCGGTTCTCCGGGGAGATCTGCGGCCAGATCTCCTCCTGCAGGTAGCGCACGAACTCGTCCGCGTTCTGCTCCGCACGCCGCTGCGCGACCAGCCGGTCCCGCATGATCCGCAGCGAATCGCGGACCGCGCCGGTTTTGGTGGTGCCGGTCAACTCGGCCACCTCCGCGGCGAGGCGCTCCGTCTCAGGATCTTTGATGTTCATCGCCATGGTGGAAGGGTACCCTGCCACGGTGTAATTACTTGATTCCAGCCGCGTCCATCCCCCGCAGTTCCTTCTTCAGGTCGGAGACCTCGTCGCGCAGCCGGGCGGCCAATTCGAACTGCAGGTCGCGGGCGGCCTGCATCATCTGGTCGGTCATCTGCTGGATCAGGTCGGCCAGTTCGGCGCGTGGCATCCCCGACACGTTCTTGTCGGTGAGCATGCCCGAGCTGCGGACGCGGTCGCCCTGTTCCGGCTTCTTGCCGCGCGAGGCGTTGCGGCCCGAGCCGCCGACTGCGACCGCCTCGTCCGAGTCCTCCGCTTCGGTGTAGACGCGGTCGAGGATGTCGGCGATCTTCTTGCGCAGCGGCTGCGGGTCGAGACCGCGTTCCTCGTTGTAGGCGACCTGCTTGGCGCGGCGGCGGTCGGTCTCGTCGATCGCGTACTGCATCGAATCGGTGATCTTGTCCGCGTACATGTGGACCTCGCCGGACACGTTCCGCGCCGCGCGGCCGATGGTCTGGATCAGCGACGTTCCGCTGCGCAGGAAGCCTTCCTTGTCCGCGTCGAGGATCGCGACCAGCGACACCTCGGGCAGGTCGAGGCCCTCGCGCAGCAGGTTGATGCCGACCAGGACGTCGTAGTCGCCTGCCCGCAGCTGGCGCAGCAGCTCGACCCGGCGCAGGGTGTCGACCTCCGAGTGCAGGTACCGGACCCGGATCCCGAGCTCCAGCAGGTAGTCGGTGAGGTCCTCGGCCATCTTCTTGGTGAGCGTGGTGACCAGGACGCGCTCGTCCTTCTCCGCGCGCTCGCGGATCTCGTGCACCAGGTCGTCGATCTGGCCCTCGGTGGGCTTCACGACCACCTTCGGGTCGACCAGGCCGGTCGGCCGGATGACCTGCTCGACGAACTCGCCGCCGGTCTGGCCCATCTCGTACGGGCCCGGCGTCGCCGACAGGTACACCGTCTGCCCGATCCGGTCGGAGAACTCCTCCCAGGTCAGCGGCCGGTTGTCGACCGCGCTCGGCAGCCGGAACCCGTAGTCGACGAGGTTGCGCTTGCGGCTCATGTCGCCCTCGTACATGCCGCCGATCTGCGGCACCGTCTGGTGCGATTCGTCGATGACCAGCAGGAAGTCTTCCGGGAAGTAGTCGATCAGCGTGGCGGGCGCGGTGCCCGCGCCGCGGCCGTCGATGTGCCGCGAGTAGTTCTCGATGCCGGAGCAGAAGCCGACCTGGCGCATCATCTCGATGTCGTAGGCGGTGCGCATCCGCAGCCGCTGGGCCTCCAGCAGCTTGCCCTGCTTCTCCAGCTCGGCCAGCCGCTCCTCCAGCTCGGCCTCGATGCCGCGGATCGCCTTCTCCATCCGCTCCGGCCCGGCGACGTAGTGCGTGGCCGGGAAGATCCGGACCTCGTCGACCTCGCGCACGATGTCGCCGGTGAGCGGGTGCAGGTAGTACAGCTTGTCGATCTCGTCGCCGAAGAACTCGACGCGGATCGCCAGCTCCTCGTACGCCGGGATGATCTCCACCGTGTCGCCGCGGACGCGGAACGTGCCGCGCGCGAAGGCGATGTCGTTGCGCGAGTACTGCACGTCGACCAGCGCGCGCAGCAGCACATCGCGCTCCACCGTGCCGCCGACCTCCAGCTTCGTGGACCGGTCGAGGTACGACTGCGGCGTGCCGAGGCCGTAGATGCAGGACACCGACGCGACCACGATCACGTCACGCCGCGAGAGCAGGTTCATCGTGGCGGAGTGGCGCAGCCGCTCGACGTCGTCGTTGATCGACGAGTCCTTCTCGATGTAGGTGTCCGTCTGCGCGATGTACGCCTCGGGCTGGTAGTAGTCGTAGTAGCTGACGAAGTATTCGACCGCGTTGTGCGGGAACAGCTCGCGCAGCTCGTTGGCCAGCTGCGCGGCCAGCGTCTTGTTCGGAGCCATCACCAGGGTGGGCCGCTGGACGCGCTCGATCAGCCACGCGGTGGTGGCCGATTTGCCGGTGCCGGTGGCGCCGAGCAGCACGACGTCTTTCTCGCCCGCCCTGATCCGGCGTTCGAGCTCGTCGATGGCCGCCGGCTGGTCGCCGGCGGGCTGGTACTCGCTGACGACCTCGAACCGGCCGCCGGCGCGAGGCACCTCGGAGACCGGGCGGAAGTCGGACTGGGCGAGGACGGGGTGTTCGGTTGCGAAAGCCACGGGAACCAGGGTAGGCCGGAGCACCGACAATTTCCGCGACGGCCCGTCTGAGCTGGGGATCCAGTGCTCGCTCGGCGGCGGATTCGGGCCCGGAGCGGCGGTGGCCGGACAGGAATCCGCCCGCCGCGTCCGCGGCCCGGCGGCAGGAATCAGCTCTCGCTCCCGGGCAGCGGGACCCGGCCCTTGGCAAGGCCGCTCGAGAACCCGCCGGTCGCACCGCCCGGCAGCAGGGACCGGTCCGGGATCGGAGCCGGTGGATCACCGGTGCGCCGGTCTCCCTCAGCAGCTGCAGCAGTCGCATCCGTCGCAGCAGCCGCAATCACCGCAGTCGCAGCCGTTGCAGCAGTCGCAGTCGCAACCGGCGCTGTTCGGTTTGCCGCTCCACGGGCCCGGATACGGGTCCCGGCAGCAGAACTGGCAGGAGCAGCACATGTACGTCGCGATCGCGCAGCCCGCGAAGAAGTTCCGCCGCTTCGGCGGGACCGCGAACTTCGGCACCCAGCAGCCGCCGCCCTTGCCGTCCAGCGAGCCCCGGTCCTCCGGCGGTTCGGGGCCGTCCGGGCCACCCGGTCCGCCAGGTCCGCCTGGGCCTGCAGGTCCGCCAGGGCCGCCGGGACCGGGCATTCCGGCAGGTCCGTACCCGGGCACTGGGGCGCCGTAGCCCGGCTGCTGCCCGTATCCCGCCTGCCCAGGCCCAGGCGCACCGATCCCCGGCCCGTACGGCGACTGCTGCGGCGTCGGCCCCGGCCCGATCCACCCGGGCGGCTGCTGCCCGGACGCGTGGCCGTGCAACTGGTGATGCCCGAACGCCCGCCGCACCGCCTGCCGCAGTTCGTGCACCAGCAGCGCGTGCACCAGCGCCGAATCGGCGAACTCCGCCTCGCGCAATGCCAGCTCGACCCCGAGCACCGCGTCCGAGCACAACCGGTGCGCCTCGTCCAACGCTGTTCCCGTTGCCAGCAGCGGATTCCACGAACCGGACGCGGCATCCGAAGCCAGGTCCTCGACCGCGTCGAGCAGGTGCGCCACCCGGCCGAACAACCGCCCGGCCTCGGCGAGCGGCGCGCGGTTGCCGGGGCGTCCGGCCAGCACCGCGGTCTGCGCGAACGCGGCGGACGACGCCAGCTCGGCCGGTTCGGTCGCCAGCAGCGGCGAGTCCCCGATCCGGACAGCGCGTTCCAGCTCGCCTTGCCTGCCGACGGCTTCGGTCAGCACCGCGGTGTCGAAACCGATGCCCGCACCCGTCCGGCCGCCCTGCGCGGCCCAGCGGCGCGCGACGAGCCGAGCCGCTCCGGCCACCGGACGCCGGGCGAAGGCGCCGTCCCGATCGGCGACGTGGTCGTCGACCTTCGCCGAAGCCAGCACCAGCGACACCGCCGCGGCGAGCCGGGCTCCGTCGCCGACCGCGACCGACGCCGAGCGCATCGACCGCAGCGGGCACGGGCCCGCGGCGCGCCGGGGACCGCTCGGCGTCTGCGCCTCGACCAGCGCCGACACGATCAGCGCGTCGTAGTTCGTCACGACGCGGGCGAACTGCCCGTGCTGGTCGCGCAGGGCGAGGCAGAGGCCGCACAGGTGCGCCATCCAGTCCGCGTGCAGCCGCCCGGCCAGCCGATGCCGGCAGGGTCTGATGATCCCGAACAACCGCTTGTCCCCCCAGAGAACCGAATGACCCCGGGAACTTTAGCTCCCCGCCCCGGCCCCTAACCGGCGTTCCCGTGATTCTCCCGAGGCGAGGGGGCAAGGCAGGATGGGCGGATGACCGATCTGCACCCGCCGAAGGTCGAGACGTTCGACCCGGCCGCCCGCGTGAACATCGACAACAAGGGCATCCGCCGCGACGTGGAGGAGTTCCGCGAGGAGCCGTTCGGCCTGTACCTGGCGCGGCCGACGCCGGGGCGGGCGCAGTTCCACTACCTCGAGTCCTGGCTGCTGCCCGAGCTGGGACTGCGGATCACCGACTTCTGGTTCGCCCCCGGCCACGAACGCGACCAGGATTTCTACCTCGACGTGGTGCGCGTGCACCGCGACGGCCCGCGCTGGGTCGCCACCGACCTCTATCTCGACCTCGTGCTCAAGGACAAGCTCTCGGTCCGGGTGATCGACACCGACGAGCTTCTCGCCGCCGTCGCCGGAAACCTGCTCTCCCGCGAGGACGGCGAGTACGCGCTCGAAGTCGCCTACGCTGCTCTCGAGGGGCTCGCCGCGCACGGCTACGACCTCGCCGCTTGGCTGTCCACAAAGGACATTGCGCTCAGCTGGCGCAGGCATCCCTAGCCGGGAACGGGGGAATTCCCCACCCCGCCCGGCGGGCAGCCGGATTACCCGGAACGGCTCCCCCGGCCACGATCAGCGGCATGGAACGAACCGCAAACCAGGTGACGCTCGACCTCGTCTGCTCGCTGTATCGCGAGCACACCGAAGCGTTGCGCGCCGCGAAGGACGCCCAGCGAGCGCACCGCCGGGCGCATCCGACGATGAAGACTCAGCTGGACGACGTCGAGGCGGAGATCACCTATCTGCTCCTGCGGCAGCTGCGGCCGGAGAAAGTCGTGGAGATCGGGTCTCTGCACGGCTGGTCCACGAGCTGGATCCTCCGCGCGCTCGCCGACAACGGCACCGGCAGGCTGACCACGATCGACCTCATCGGAAACGCCGCCAAGACCGTTCCGCACGCGCTGGCCAAGGGCCGCTGGGAGTTCCGCCAAGGCGACGCGCGCACTCTCTCCGGGGACGTTCTGTCCGATGTGGACTATCTGTTCATCGACGCTGACCACGGCGCGCGCTTCGCGAGGTGGTACCTGTCCGACGTTTTCCCGAAGATCGACGCCGCGGTGAGCGTGCACGACGTGTTCCACCGCCACACCCCGCTGCCGTTCACCGAGGGCACCGAAGTGGTGCGCTGGCTGGAAAAAACGCGGACTCCGTACTTCACCGCGGCCCGCGCGCGAGCGAAACACGCGTACGCTTGCCTCAACGAAGTCAGGCGTGAACTCGGCGTCGACGGCAACGTGCACACCGGCCGCGACAACCCGATGATCTACTTCCGCATCAACCGATCGGTGGATGCGCGGCTTACAGCCGGTGGACCGGAAGTCGCGCCGTTCCGCTGATCCGATCGGCCGCTCCAGCCGGGATTCTCGAAGACAGCAACCGCTGCGATCGAGAGGGGACGGCAGGCCATGCCGGTCATCGAGGTGCGGAACCTCAGGAAACGCTATCGCCGGAAAACGGCGGTGGAAGACGTTTCGTTCACCGTGGAGCAAGGCGAGATCTTCGGGATCCTCGGCCCCAACGGCGCGGGCAAGACCACCACGGTGGAATGCGTCGAGGGCCTGCGCTCCCCCGACGGCGGCACCGTTTCGGTGCTCGGGCTCGACCCGCGGCGCGACGTCCGCGAGCTGCGCCAGCGCCTCGGCGTCCAGCTGCAGGAAAGCCAGCTGCCCGACCGGCTGCGCGTCGGCGAGGTGCTCGAGCTGTTCGCCGCGATGTACCGCACTCCGGCCGATCCGGAGCGGCTGATGGCGCTGCTCGGGCTCACCGAACAGCGGAATGTCTTCTACCGCAAGCTTTCCGGCGGTCAGCAGCAGCGCGTGTCGATCGCGCTCGCGCTGATCGGCAGCCCCGAGGTGGTGGTGCTCGACGAACTGACGACCGGGCTCGACCCGCAGGCGCGCCGCGACACCTGGGATCTCGTGGAAGCGGTCCGCGCGGAAGGCGTGACGGTCGTGCTGGTCACGCACTTCATGGAAGAGGCGGAACGGCTGTGCGACCGGATCGCGGTGATCGACGCCGGGCGCGTCGTCGCGATCGACACCCCGGCGGGGCTGGTCGGGCGGGTCGGCGGGGAGCAGCGGATCCGGTTCCGCCCGTCCGTGCCGGTCGACCCCGGCGCGCTGAGCGGGCTGCCGGACGTGCTGAAGGTCGAGCGGAACGGCGCGCATCTGGTGGTGACCGGGGGTGCCGGCGCACTGCAGGCGGTGACGTCGTTCCTCGCCCGCGCCAACGTGGTGGCGGGCGATCTGCGAGTGGAACAGGCCAGCCTCGACGACGCTTTTGTCGCGCTGACCGGCCGGAAACTGGACTGAGGGGGCCGGAAGTGTTGTCGAAACTGACCGTCGCCGAGGCGAAGATCTTCCTCCGCGACCCCGGTGCGCCCGCCGTGGTGCTCGGGATCCCGCTGGCGCTGCTGCTGGTGTTCGGGCTGATGCCGGGATCGCGCGAGCCGAGCGCCGGCTACGCCGGCCAGTCGTCGTTGTCCACGCTGATCGCGCCGATGGCGGTGGCGATCCTGCTCGCGATTCTCGCGTTGAACATGCTCCCCGGCGCGATGGCCGCGCACCGGGAGAAGGGGGTGCTGAAGCGGCTGGCGGCGAGCCCGTTGCCGCCGTCTCGGCTGCTGGCCGCGCAACTGCTGGTGAACCTCGCGGCCGCCGTGGTCGCGATCGTGCTCGTCGTGGGGGTGGGCACGCTCGCGCTCGGCATGGAACTGCCGAGGAATCCGGGCGGGTTCGTCGCGGTCACGCTGCTGGGCGCGGTGTCGCTGTTCTCGGTGGGCACGCTGCTGGCCGCTTTCGCGCCGAGCGGCCGCGCGGCGAACGGACTCGGCGCGGCGGTGTTCTTCCCGATGCTCGCGCTCGGCGGGGTCTGGGTGCCCAAGGAACAGCTGCCGCCGGTGCTGCAGCACGTCGCCGACGTCCTGCCGCTCGGCGCCACGCTCGGCAGCCTGCGCGAGACCGCCGCCGGGCACGCGCCGCAATGGCTTCCGCTCGTCGCTCTGGCTGTCGTCGCCGTCGTGTGCTCGACGCTCGCCGCCCGATTCTTCCGCTGGGAGTGACCACGATGACCACGACACAGGAAGAAACCGCGACGGCCCGCTCGGTCGCGCCGTTCGCCCGCACGCCCGTGTTCGGCATCGCCGCGCTGCTCGCGGTGCCGCTGGTGCTGACCGCGAACAACTACGGCTACTTCGGCGACGAGCTGTACTTCCTCGCCGCCGGACGGCATCTGGCCTGGGGTTACGTGGACCAGCCGCCACTGCTGCCGCTGCTGGCCCGCGCGATGGACACGATCGCGCCCGATTCGCTGTTCGTCCTGCGGATCCCGGCGATGCTGGCGATGCTCGCCGGGGTCGTGTTCGCCGCGCTCATCGCCCGCGAACTCGGCGGGCGCACCCGCGCGCAGGCGATCACCGCCGCGGCCTTCGCCACCTGCACGCAGTTCGTCGCCAGCGGCCACTACCTGGCGACCTCGACGCTGGACCCGTTCCTCTGGACCGTCCTGCTCTGGCTGGTCGTCCGATGGATCCGCACCCGGCGCGACAGCCTGCTGCTGTGGGCGGGCGTCGTCACCGCGATCGCGCTGTACGTGAAGTTCCTGATCGGCGGGTTCTGGGTCGTCGCCGCGATCGCGCTGCTGATCTGCGGTCCGCGCGAACTGCTGCGCCGTCCGATGCTGTGGGCCGGTGCCGCGATCGCCGCGCTGGCGCTCGTGCCGACCCTGGTGTGGCAGGCGCAGCACGGCTGGCCGCAGCTCAGCATGGGCGCGGCGATCTCGACCGAGGTCGGCGAAACCTGGGGCGGACGGCTGACCTGGATCCCGCAGGTGCTGCTGCTCGCCGGCATCCCGGTCGGGGTCGTGCTGCTCGGCTACGGCCTGTGGCGGCTGTTGCGCTCGCCGCGGCTGCGGTCCTACCGGTTCCTCGCCTGGACCACGCTCGCGCTGGCCGTGGTGTTCATCGTGGTGAACGGCCGTTCGTACTACATCGTGGGCATGTTCGCGCCGTGCTGGGCCGCCGCGGCGGTGGAACTGGAGAACGGGCAGGCGTCCCGGTGGTGGCGCTGGATCCCGACGTGGCCGGTCTACGTGCTTTCCGCGCTGCTGATGCTGCCCATGGCGCTGCCGGTGTGGCCGCACGCGTGGGTCGAGAAGAACCCGTCGCTGCCGACTCCGGGCTTCTCGTTCGGCGAGGTCGGCTGGCCGGAAGGGGCGCAGTCGGTCGCCAAGGCGTTCCACCGCGTGCCGGACCCGGCACACACCGCGGTCGTCGGCGAGACGTACTGGACCGCGAGCGCGCTCGACCGCTACGGCCCGGACTTGGACCTGCCCGAGCCGACCAGCCCCAACCGCGGGTACGCGACGCTGGCCGTCCCGTCCGATTCGGCGCGCGACGTCCTGTTCGTCGGGGCCGATCCCCGGCCGCTGCTCGGGCACTTCGCCCATCTCGAGCCGGTCGGGACGGTGTCGACCGGGACCGCGAAGCCGAGTGTGCTCGACGGCACCCCGATGTGGCTGGCCACCGGGAGGCTCCAGCCGTGGGCGGAAATCTGGCCCAAGCTGGCGAACACCGGGGGCTGACCGGCAGCACCCGCTGTAGTACGGCGGCTGGCCCCGCCCGTAGGGTGCGGGCGAGGCCAGCCCCCGATTCGCCGACAGGGAGCAGGATGGATGCCGTGACCGCGGCCACCGCACCGAGCACGCCGGACCGTGCGCTCGCCGAGTTCGCCCGGCGGCCGGTTTTCCTGCTCGCCGCGGGAACCGCCGCCGTACTCCTCGCCACCGCCGGCCGCTACGGCTACTTCGGCGACGAGCTGTACTTCCTCGCCGCGGGCAAGCACCTCGCGTGGGGCTATGCGGACCAGCCGCCGGTGCTGCCGTGGCTCGCCTGGCTGGCGGACTCGATCGCACCCGGCTCGCTCGTGGTGTTCCGGATCCCGGCGATCCTGGCGACCGCCGCGGGCGTGGTGTTCACCGCGCTGATCGCCCGCGAGATGGGCGGCGAACGCAAGGCGCAGACCCGCGCCGCCGCGGCGTACGCGATCTGCGGGCAGTTCGTCGGCAGCGGCCACTACCTCGCGACGTCCACTGTGGACCCTCTGCTGTGGACGATCGTGCTGTGGCTGCTGGTCCGCTGGATCCGCACCCGAGACGACAACCTGCTGCTGTGGCTCGGCGTGGCGACAGCGGTCGGGCTCAACGTGAAGTTCCTGCTCGGCGGGTTCTGGGCGGTCACCGCGATCACCGCACTCGTGTTCGGGCCGCGAGACCTGGTGCGCCGCCCCAAACTGTGGCTGGGCGCGGCGATCGCCGCGCTCGCGTGCGTCCCGACGTTGCTCTGGCAGGCCGCGAACGGCTGGCCGCAGCTCGGCATGGGCGACGCGGTGTCGCGCGAAGTCGAGGAGGCGGGCGGCCGGGCGATGTTCGTGCCCGCGCTGCTCGCCGGAGCCGGTCTGGTCATCGGCGCGCTGGGAGTGCTGTACGGACTGGCTGTGCTGCTCGGCAGTGCCCGGCTGCGCGCGTACCGGTTCCTCGGCTGGACCGCGCTCGGCGTCTTCGCGATCTTCCTGATCGGCAATGGCCGTTTCTATTACGCGGCGGGCACTTTCGGCCTGTTGTGGGCAGCCGCGGCGGTGCATCTGCAGGACCGCAGGCCCGCGCTGTGGTGGCGCTGGGTGCCGACGTGGCCGATGTTCGTCCTGTCCGCGCTGTACAGCCTCCCCTACGCACTTCCGGTGTGGCCGGAACAGTGGCTGGTCGAGCATCCGGACGCACCGCGCCCGGCGTACGCGATGGAGGAGTACGGCTGGCCGGATCTGGCCGCGTCCGTCGCCAAGCAATACCGCGCGCTGCCGCCGGAGGAACGGACCCGCACCACGCTCGTCACCGGCGGGTACTGGCAGGCCGGCGCGCTCGGCCGGTACGGGCCGGAACAGGGCCTGCCCGAGGCGTACAGCGCCAGCCGCGGTTTCTGGTACTTCGGGCGGCCGGACGACCATGCGGACACCGTGCTGTTCGTCGGCCGCGAACCGGCGAAGCTGGCGGCGCACTTCCGGTCCGCGCGGGTCGTCGGCGAGGTCGACAACCGGCTGGGCATCCCGAATTCCAGCCGGCACATGCCGATCTGGCTGCTCGAAGGACGGACCGGCAGCTGGGCCGGGATCTGGCCGCAGCTGAAGGACCTCAAGGCATGAGATTCGAGGACGTCCGGGACGTCAAACTCGACTGGCGGGGTTCGATGATGCCGCCCGTGACGCCCGACCCGGGCGATCCGCCAGTGCGCTGGCACCGCTGGTTCTCCTGGGCCGAGACCGCGATCGCGTGGCTTCTGCTGATCGTCCCGACGCTGCTCAGCGCGCTGTTCGGCGACCAGACCGCCGGACACCGGACCACCACGCTGCTGCTCGCCGCCGGGGCCGCGGCCTGGCTGGGGCTGACCACTGTCGCGTTGCGGGCGAAGCTGCGCGACCACCCGCTCGCCGCGGCCGCGGTGTTCGCCGGGGTCGTCACGTTCGGCTCGATCCTTCAGTCGCGCGACACGTACTTCGTCATCTTCATGATCTACGGGTTCTTCGCGGCGATGCGGATGAGGCCGATGCCGCTCGCGTTCCTTGGCGTCGGCATCACGTCGCTGCTGATCAACACGATGACACTCGGCGGGCCGATCCACGCGCTGTCCGTCTCGCCGGGAATCTGGGGCACGGTGGTGGTCGTGCAGACCGTGGCGATCGGCGGCGGCAGCGCGGTTTTCGCCGCCGTGGGCAAGCAGAACGCCGAACGCAAGCAGATGCTCGACCAGCTGGCGGCGGCCGAGGCGGAAAACCGCGGGCTGCAACGGCAGCTGCTCACGCAGGCGCGCGAGGCGGGCGTGCTCGACGAGCGGCAGCGGCTGAGCCAGGAAATCCACGACACGCTCGCGCAGGGCTTCACCGGGATCATCACCCAGCTCGAAGCCGCCGCGCAGGCCCGCGCCAACCCGGCGGAATGGGAACGCCACCTCGCCGCCGCGACCCAGCTGGCGCGAGAGAACCTCACCGCGGCCCGGCGTTCGGTCGACGCGCTGAACCCGGAACCGCTCGAAACCGCGACGCTGCCCGAAGCGCTCGCCGAGGTCACGCGGCTGTGGAGCGAACGCACCGGCGTGCCCGCGGAATTCTCGGCCACCGGGACCGCCGTCCCGCTGCATCCGGAGCTGGAGGCCACTCTGCTGCGGATCACCCAGGAAGCACTGTCCAATGTGGCCAAACACGCGCGGGCCGGCCGAGCCGGGATCACCCTGTCCTACATGGGCGACGAGGTGACGCTGGACGCGCGCGACGACGGGGTCGGCTTCGACTTGGCGAACCCGCCGTGCCCTCCGTCGGCCGAAGGCGGGCACGGCCTGCCCGGCATGCGGCGGCGAGCGGAACGGCTCGCCGGCACCCTGCACGTCGAGTCCGAACCGGGCGGCGGCACCGCGATCTCGGTGCGCCTGCCCGCCGTCCCGGCTGCGACACTGGATCCGACCGAGGGGGCCTCATGACCATCACGCTGCTCATCGCCGACGACCACCCGATCGTCCGGGACGGGCTGCGCGGCATCTTCACCGGCGAACGCGGTTTCGAGGTGCTGGGCGAGGCCGCGCACGGAGCCGAGGCGGTCACGCTCGCCGAGGCCCTGCGCCCGGACGTCGTGCTGATGGACCTGCGCATGCCCGGCACCGACGGCGTCGCCGCGATCACTGAACTCGCCCGCCTCGGCAACCCGGCGCGGGTGCTCGTGCTGACCACCTACGACACGGATTCCGACGTGCTGCCCGCGATCGAGGCGGGGGCGACCGGCTATCTGCTGAAGGACTCGCCGCGCGAGGAACTGTTCCGCGCCGTCCGCGCCGCCGCCCGCGGGGAGGCGGTCCTCTCCCCCGCCGTCGCGAGCCGGATCATGGGCCAGATGCGCGCACCGGCCCAGGAACCGTTGTCCCAGCGCGAAATCGAGGTGCTGGGCCTCGTCGCGCGCGGGTCGACGAACAAGGAAGCGGCGAAGAAGCTCTTCATCAGCGAGGCGACGGTGAAGACGCATTTGCTGCACGCGTACGCGAAACTCGGCGTGAAGGACCGCGCGGCCGCGGTGGCGGTGGCTTTCGAACGCGGTTTGCTCGGCTCCTGACCCCGCTCGTCAAGCGCCCCAATGTGGCATTGGGTGCGTGCGACGCACCGAACGCCACTTTGGGTGCGTCTGACGCACCCAAAGTGGCATTGGGGCGCTTCAGCTCCACAGAGCTTCGGAGCGGGACTCTGCCCGGGCCGCCACCTCGGCAACGAATTCCTTGGCGGGCAACGGATCCAGCCTGCGACCCTCCCGGAGCCGAGGCGCGACCAGCTCCGCGTCAGCCTCCCTCGCGCCGACGACCGCCTGGTACGGCACCAACCGCCGGTCGCGGATGCGTGCGCCCAGGCTTCCCCGGTCCGCCGGGACGACCTCGGCTCGCAGCCCAGCGTCCATCGCCTGCTCCACAACCGCTTCCGCCGCCGGGAGTTCCGCGTCGCCGACCGGAAGCACGGCCACCTGCACCGGGGCCAGCCACGGCGGGAACGCGCCACCGTGTTCCTCGATCAACTGCGCCAGCACGCGTTCCAGGCTGCCGAGCACCGCGCGGTGCACCAGCACCGGCCGATGCGCACGGCCGTCCGGGCCGACGTACTCGAGCCCGAACTGCTCCGGCTGGTGGAGGTCGACCTGCACGGTGGACAGGGTCGACTCGCGGCCGGAACTGTCGGCGATCTGGACGTCGATCTTCGGCCCGTAGAACGCGGCTTCGCCCGGACCGCGTTCGTACTCGATGCCGTCGAGCGCGTCGACGAGCACTGCCGCCGCGCGTTCCCACGCTTCGGCCGCCCCGGCGTACTTGCCGCGGTTGTCCGGCAAGGAAAGGCGGTAGCGCGCGGGTTTCAGGCCGAGATCGCGATACACGCGGCGGATCAGCGCGAGCGCGCTCCGCACCTCCGCGGCGACTTGCTCGGGAGCGCAGAAGATGTGCGCGTCGTTCAGCTGGATCGCCCGCACCCGGCTGAGCCCGCCGAGGACCCCGGACAGTTCGGCGCGGTACATCCCGCCGAGTTCGGCCAGCCGCACCGGAAGTTCCCGGTGGCTGTGCGCGCGGGAGCGGTAGATCAGCGCGTGGTGCGGGCACAGGCTGGGCCGCAGCACGACCTGCTCGCCGCCGAGATCCATCGGCGGGAACATGTCGTCGCGATAGTGCGCCCAGTGGCCGGAAAGCTCGTACAGTTCGCGTTTCCCCAGCACCGGCGACGACACGTGCCGGTAGCCGGCGCGGCGTTCGACCTCGCGGACGTACTCCTCCAGCACGTGCCGGATCGCGGCGCCGTCGGGCAGCAGGTACGGCAGTCCGGCCCCGATCAGCGGGTCGCTGCCGAACAGGCCGAGTTCGCGGCCGAGTTTGCGGTGGTCGGGCATGGCGGTCTCCTCGCAGACGGCGAGGCGAGCGCACGGCGAAGCCCGGGGCACTCGCCCCGGGCTCGAATGGCAGTGTTCAGCGCGCCGGGACGGGATCCGGCGTCGTCGTGGACTGGGCGCGCTTCATGCCGCGAACGGTAACCCCGCGTCCGGCGGGACCGCATCTGGTTTTCCGGTTCAGGGCTTCCAGCCGCTTTGCCCGGCCCACTTCTCCGCGCGCACGAACGCCGCGTTGACCCAGCTCTGCTTCTCCTCCGCGTACTGCTCGACCGTGCCGTCCGCGGAATGCTTGCGCGCCAGCTCTTCCTTCACCTGGGCGTAGCTGTCGCGCTCCTCCGGGTGCGCGCGGATCCAGTCGCGGAACAGCAGCGCGAGCCGCCACGCCGGGGTTTCAGTGGACCGGACGTGCAGGTTCACCGGCCGCTTCGGGTCGGCGCTCTGGTGGAACCGCTTGAGCCACTTCCCGTCGCCGTCCTGCGGATCGTCCCACCATTCGCCTTCGCGGCGCGGGAAACCGGCGTCGGCGAGCGCGTCGGCGAGCGCGTCCGCATCGTCCAAAGAGGACACTGTGAGCTGAAGGTCGAGGATGTCCTTGGCGGGCAGGCCCGGCACGGCGGTGGACCCGATGTGGTCCGCGCGCACCAGCCGCGACCCGGCGACCTGCCGCAGCCGCGCCAGCCGGCGTTCGGCCTGCAGCGGCCAGCTCGTGTCGTAGGGCGAGATCACCGGCGAGGCAGGCGGACGCGGTTTGCGCAGCCGGAGATTCGCCTCGAACGGCACCAGCCGGTCCGCCCACAACGCGTCCACCTCGGCGAGCACGATGTCCGGTGTGCCGCCGTTGTCGAGCCAGACGTCGGCGACCGCGCGGCGCTGTTCCTCCGCGGCCTGCGCCCGGATCCGCGCCCGGGCGTCGTCCTCGGGCATGCCGCGCGCCTCGACCAGCCGGCGCACCCGCACTTCCACCGGCGCGTCGACCACCAGCACCAGGTGATACGCGGGCGCGAGGTCGTTCTCCACGAGCAGCGGCACGTCGTGCACCACCACCGCGTCAGCCGCGGCGGCAGCCATCAGCTCGCCGGTGCGCTGCCCGACCAGCGGGTGCACGATCGCGTTCAGCCGCTTGCGCGATTCGTCGTCCGCGAACGCGCGCGCGGCGAGCGCGGGTCGGTCGAGCGACCCGTCCTCGGCGAGGATCTCCTCGCCGAACGCCTCGGTCAGCGCGGCCAGCCCGGGCGTGCCCGGCTCCACGACCTCGCGCGCGATCCGGTCCGAATCGATGACGACCGCCCCGTGTTCGGCCAGCCGGTTCGCCACCGTCGACTTTCCCGCACCGATCCCGCCCGTCAGGCCCACTCGCAGCATGGCCACACCTTAACGAGACCGCCGATCACCCGCTCAGGCGACACCGGACCCCCTGCACGTGCAAGCGCACGGGTACCCGCACACCCTCCGCGTAAACGCAAGCACATTTTCGGGCGTAGCCGGACTGATGTGGGTGACACGCCGCGCGCTTGCGCTGTTTTCGCGGGTCGAGTGCGTACCGTGCGCGGCGGAAGGGTCGCCCACACGGAGGAACAATGGCGGAGAAGCACGTCGGGAAGCACCGGCTCGGCACCCCGGGCCTGGTGCACTGCGTCGCCTATCGCCAGGTCTCGGACGCACTAGCGGAGTACCGGCGCACGTGGTTCAGCGCCCTGCTCGTGCCCGCGAAGCACAGCCTGGCCGGTCTCCGTCGTCGCGCCCGCGAGGCGGCACTGGAACGCGCCTGGGTGCCTTCGGTTTCGCTGGAACGCGCCTGACTTTCCGCGGCTGACCCAACCCCTCCACCGCCCGCGCTGGTCGTGAAGGAGTCCTTGAGGGAATCTGATTCCCTCAAGGAGCCCTTCACGGACCGGTGGATCAGACCTCGCGGGTTTCGATCGCGATCTCGTGGCTCAGCGTGCGATGCACCGGGCATTTGTCCGCGATCTCCAGCAACCGGGCGCGCTGGGCGTCGTCGAGATCGCCTTCCAGCGAGATTTCCCGGGTGATCCGGCTGATCAGCCCGACCTCGGTCTCGCAGCGCTCGCAATCGCGGGCGTGCACCCGGTCGTGCCGGAGCCGGACGGTCGTGCGGGTCAGCGGGATTCCCTTGCGGTCGGCGTACATCCGCAGCGTCATCGAGGTGCAGGTGCCGAGCGCGGAGAGCAGAAGGTCGTACGGCGTGGGACCGGCGTCGGCGCCGCCCGCGCTCGCCGGTTCGTCGGCGAGGAATTCGTGGCCGGCGGTCGTGACGCGCTGGGTGTAGCGGCCGCTCCCGGCATCGGTGACGACGACAGTGCCGGGTTCCGGCTGGGTCATGAGGACGGATTCCTTCTGCTCGGCACGACCTGCTCGGTGCGGGCGGTCGCTTGTGGACGGTCCGGGCGCTCCGGAACGACGTTCCCAAGAAGCCGTGAATATCGTATCTTCTGCTTGCGAGACGCGGACGCGCTTCCCGCGGAGCACGGGCAAAAGGGGGTGGGAGATGGCCACCCGGCATCTCTCGACACGGCCGGCGGAGCAGCACCATCGCGGCCGGTTCCTCGACGCGGCCCTGACTGTCCTCACCGAACGCGGCGTCGCCGGGTTGACCGTGCGCGCGGTCGCGGAACAGGCCGGGGCGTCCACGATCACGGTGTACACGCGCTTCGGCGGCCGAACCGGTCTGCTGGACGCCTTGTACGAACGTGCTTTTGACTTGCTGGGCGAAGAACTGCGCGCCGTTCCGCGGTCCGAGGGCGACGGGGTCGCCGATCTGGTCGAGGTCGCGCTGGCCTACCGCCGGTTCGCGCTGGAGAGCCCGGCCCGCTACGGCTTGATGTTCGAGCGGTCGGTGCACGACTACGACCCGGATCCGGCGTTGCGGTCGGGAGTGCTGCGCACGAGTTTCGCCGAGTTCGTCGCGAAAATCGCGCTGGTCTGCCCGCCGGGCGTCGTCGCGCAGGAATGCGGATACCTGCTCTGGACGGCGATGCACGGACTGGTGAGCGTCGAGCTGACGATCCGCTCGCAAAGCCCGCTCGACGACTGGTTCCTCGACCCGTCCGCGTCGGCGCACGAAACGATGTACCGCCGCGGCGTGCGCGCGACGATCGACGGGCTCGGGCTGCGCGCCTGATCCTCGCCCGCCGATCCGCGCCCGGCGCTCGAAAGAAATAGTCCCGGAAAACAGTTCGGCCCCGGTCCGTGCGGACCGGGGCCGAAACTGTCAGAAACTCAGCGAGTCAACGCTCACGCGCCGCCCGACAGCTTCTCGCGCAGAGCCGCGAGCTGCTCGTCGCTGGCGAGCGTGCCGCCGCTCTTCGCCTCGACCGGGGCGGACGAGGTGTAGCTCTGGTCGCCGCCCTCGATGCCGGTGGCAGCGTCGGCAGCGGCTTCGGCGTCGGCCTCGGCGGCCTTCTTGACCTGGGCCATGTGCTGCTCGTAGCGCGTGTGGGCCTCGGCGTACTGCCGCTCCCACTCCTCGCGCTGCTTGTCGAAGCCTTCCTGCCACTCCTGCGTGTCCGGGTCGAAGCCCTCGGGGTAGATGTAGTTCCCCTCGGCGTCGTACTCGGCGGCCATGCCGTACTGGGTGGGGTCGAACTCGGTCTCCGGCGTGACGCCCTCGTTCGCCTGCTTCAGCGACAGCGAGATGCGGCGGCGCTCGAGGTCGATGTCGATGACCTTGACCATGACGTCGCCGTTGACCTGGACGACCTGCTCCGGGATCTCCACGTGGCGCTCGGCCAGCTCGGAGATGTGCACCAGGCCCTCGATGCCCTCCTCGACGCGGACGAACGCGCCGAACGGGACGAGCTTGGTGACCTTGCCCGGCACGATCTGGCCGATCGCGTGGGTGCGGGCGAACTGGCGCCACGGGTCTTCCTGGGTCGCCTTCAGCGACAGCGAGACGCGCTCGCGGTCCATGTCGACGTCCAGGACCTCGACCGTGACCTCCTGGCCGACCTCGACGACCTCGGACGGGTGGTCGATGTGCTTCCAGGACAGCTCGGAGACGTGCACCAGGCCGTCGACGCCGCCCAGGTCCACGAAGGCGCCGAAGTTGACGATGGAGGACACGACGCCCTTGCGGACCTGGCCCTTGGCGAGCGCGTTGAGGAACTCGCTGCGCACCTCGGACTGGGTCTGCTCGAGGTAGGCGCGGCGGGACAGGACCACGTTGTTGCGGTTCTTGTCCAGCTCGATGATCTTCGCCTCGAGCTCGCGGCCGACGTACGGCTGCAGGTCGCGCACGCGGCGCATCTCGACCAGCGACGCGGGCAGGAAGCCGCGCAGGCCGATGTCCAGGATGAGACCGCCCTTGACGACCTCGATGACGGTGCCCTTGACGGGCTCGTCCTTCTCCTTGAGCTCCTCGATCGTGCCCCAGGCGCGCTCGTACTGCGCGCGCTTCTTGGACAGGATCAGACGGCCTTCCTTGTCCTCCTTCTGGAGAACGAGGGCTTCGACCTCATCGCCGACGGCGACAACCTCGGCCGGGTCGACATCGTGCTTGATGGACAGCTCGCGCGAGGGGATGACGCCCTCGGTCTTGTACCCGATGTCGAGCAGGACCTCGTCGCGGTCGACCTTGACGATGGTGCCCTCGACGATGTCCCCATCGTTGAAGTACTTGATCGTCTTGTCGATAGCCGCGAGGAAGTCTTCCTCCGACCCGATGTCGTTGATGGCGACCTGCGGGGCCCCGGTCGGGGCGGTCGGGGCGGTGGCGGTGTCGGTGGTCATTAGGCGGGTTGCTCCGGTGGATGGGTGTCGTAGGTGTGTGCAGTTGGCTACCGGCAGTGCGACGCGGCGGGCCGCGGCGATGGCATGCGGCGACCCTGCTCAAACGTCCGGCGACCAAACGTTCCACCAGTGAACGACCGCGGCATGACCCGCTGACGATGCGCGGCCCCGGTGGGTAGTCACCCAGGCAGCGCGAACCCCACTGCGCTAACACGTATCGTACGCGGGCCTGTCCGGGGGACACAATCAGGGCCCCCCTCTGCTCCCGGTACGTTCTGCACAACGTTTCCGCCGGTCCGGGCATTCCCCCGCGCCCAGCCGGCCGCACCGGGAGAGGAGACCGGCATGCCCGAGCCCGCGGCGGCCCCGGAGGCCCTGTCCGGCGACCGCCACGCGAGCGCCGAGCAGCGGCTCGGCACCGTCGGCGTCGCCCACCGCGAAGTCGGCGGGAACGAGGCGGAAGCGGCGAATCTGGCCTGGTGGGACGCGGATGCCGACGACTACCAGGCGACCCACGGCGGATTCCTCGGCGACGCCGATTTCGTCTGGTGCCCGGAGGGCGTGCGCGAGGAGGACGCGCGCCTGCTCGGCGACGTGCACGGCAAGCGCGTGCTCGAAGTCGGCTGCGGGCAGGCCGCGTGCTCGCGCTGGCTCGCCGCCGCCGGAGCCGAACCGGTCGCCACCGATCTGTCCGGCGGCATGCTCCGGCACGCCCGCGAGGGGAACGCCCGCACCGGCGCGGCGGTCCCCCTCGTGCAGGCGAACGCCGAGCGGCTCCCGTTCGCCGCGGCCAGTTTCGACATCGCGTGCTCCGCGTTCGGCGCGCTCCCCTTCGTGCCTTCGCTGGAGACAGTCTTCGGCGAAGTGCGCCGGGTGCTGCGCCCCGGCGCGCCGTGGGTCTTCTCGGTCACCCACCCGATGCGGTGGATCTTCCCGGACGATCCCGGGCCGCAGGGGCTCACCGCGACCCAGCCGTATTTCGACCGCACGCCGTACGTCGAGGTGGACGACGACGGCACGGCGACCTACGTCGAATACCACCGCACGCTCGGCGACTACGTCCGCGCGCTCGCCGCCGCGGGCTTCGCGCTGGAAGACCTCGTCGAGCCGGAGTGGCCGCCGGGCCACACGCGCACCTGGGGCCAGTGGAGCCCGCTGCGCGGCAGGCTGTTCCCCGGCACCGCGATTTTCCGCACGCGCCGCGACTGACCGGCTACGCTGCGCCGGTGAGCTCCGCAGGCCGATTCGCCGAACTCGACCCGCTCCTGCCGCCGCCCGTCCCGCTCGCGAGCGGCGACCGGCTGCGTGCCGTGACCGCGTCCGGCGGGCAGGTTTCCGCGCTGCTCCAGCACTGTCGGCACGGGCGGGGCGACGCTCCCCTGCTGTGGTCGGCGGCCGAGGTGTGGCAGCTGTTCCCGGATCCGGAAACGGCGGGCACCGAAGCGTTCGACGCGCTGCTCGGCGCATTGCGGTCCCATGTGGACACTGAAGCGCCGGGTTCCGATTCGGCGTGCGTCGTCAACTGGCCGAGCCGCGACGCCGAAGCCATCCGGGCTTTTCTCGACCACGGGCTGGTTCCGTTGTCCGCGCTGGCGGTTCGCCCCGCCGTCGCACCGGAAGACATCTCCGCCGACGCGTCGATCCGCCTCGCCGGGCCGGACGACTATCCCGCCGCGCTGGCGTTGTGCACGGCGACGTTCGATTACACCGGCCTTGTCGCACACCGGAAACGCGAGCAGACCGCGGAACTGCTCGGCCCGGCGCTGCGCCGCGCGCTCGGCGAGAAAGCGACCTGGCTCGCCGAGGTCGACGGCGAGGTGGCGGCGCTCGCGCAATGCGACTGGGTCGAATCCGCGCCCGGGAACGAGGCCGCCGAACTGCTGCCGTCCGGACGCTGGGGTTACGTGAACAACGTCGTCACCGCCCCGGCCAGCCGCGGCCGCGGGATCGGCCGGGCGCTGATGGCCCGCGCGCACCGCGAGCTGCTGAACCAGGGCGCGACCGGCACCTACCTCTATTACAACCCGACCAATCCCCTGTCGTCGGTGTTCTGGCACCGGCAGGGCTACCGGCCGCTGTGGACGTCCTGGGAAGCGCACCCAGCGTGGGCCTTGCGCTGAACCGCCGCTCTTTGGTGTGACGTCCGGCGAGCCGCCTTGCCGAGCCCTCCAGGCCGGGTCTAACTTTTGAACTGACTAGTCAGTTCAAAATCCGTGGAGTGTGTCCTGTGCAGGTCCGTGCCGACCGGGTGTCCCTGAAGGGTCCCCACGGCCCCTTGTTGCCGCCAACCTCGCTCACCGTCGAGGAGGGCTGCCTCACCGTGGTGCACGGCGAACCGGGCGTCGGCATCACCGCGCTGGCGCTGGCGCTGGCCGGGCGGCTGAAGCCGACCACCGGCACCGTGACCGCCGATCCGGAGGGAGACCTGCGGCGGCTCGTGGCCGTGGTGGACTCGCCGGGAGTCAGCGAGCCGGACGAGGCCTTGTCGCTGCGCGTCGTCACCGGCGAAGAGCTGGCGCTCGCACACCGTCCTTCCAGCAAGGATGCTGTCACAGCTTGGCTCAGTCAGCACGACGCGGCGCCGTATGCCGACAGCCGGTTCGAGAATCTCGAACCCGCGCTGCGCATCCGGCTGCTCACCGCGCTGGCGGCCGAACGCGACGGGGTGCGCGTGCTCGTCCTCGACGCACCCGACCGGCACACCAGCCATGTCGAGACCTGGGCCGCTGTCGCGAGGGAGCACGCCGCCCGCGGGTTCGCGGTAGCGGTGCTGGCCCCGACGACGCCGGAGTCAGCGCTCCCCTGCCCGCCCGCGAAGGTCGGCGAGGCCGAGCAGCCGGATCCGGTCCGGCTGTACGCCCCGCCGGAACCCGCCGAGGCCGAACAGACCCGGCAGCTCCCGGAGACCGCCGAACTGACCGCCGAAACCGAGAACTCCGAGGGAGACCGGGCATGACCACCCCCCACAAGCGGGCCGGCGGACTGAACGCGTTCCGGATCGCGGGCAACGAGCTGCGCAGGCTGTCCACCGGGACGCTGCCGAAGCTCGCGATGTTCGCGCTCGTCATGGTGCCGCTGCTGTACGCGTCGTTCTACCTCTACGCGAACTACGACCCGTACGGCCGGCTCGACAAGCTGCCCGCCGCGGTGTTCACCGAGGACGCCGGCGCGAAGGACTCCAACGGGGCCGAGCGCAACGTCGGCCGCGAAGTCACCGACGAACTGGTGAAGTCCGGCACCTTCCAGTGGCACCAAGTGTCCGAAAAGGACGCCAGGGACGGCGTGCGGGACGACAAGTACTCGTTCGCCATCGGCATCCCGCACGACTTCTCCAAGGCGCTGCTGTCGTCCGGCAATTTCGAGCCGCAGCAGGCGACCATCACGCTCACCACCAACGACGCCAACAACTATCTGGCCGGCACGATCGCGAAACAGGTCGCCGACCAGGTCCGCAAGACCATCGCGGAGAAGGTGGGCAGCGAGGCGGCGGACAAGTTCCTCGTCGGTTTCTCCACCATCTACGGCAAGATCTCCGAGGCCACCGACGGGGCCAAACAGCTCGCCGACGGCGCGGCGAAACTCCAGACGGGACAGCACCAGCTGGCCGACGGGGCGAGCCAGCTCGCGACCGGGTCGGCCAGCCTCGCCACCGGGCTGGGCACGCTCAAATCGAGCACCGCGCAGCTGCCGAGCCAGACGCAGAAGCTCGCCGACGGCGCGGGACAGGTGGCCGACGGCAACCAGAAGGTGGCGAACGCGGGCTCGCTGGCCGCGTCCGCCTCGGCCGACGTGATGAGCCGGATCGACAACTACCGCACCCAGCTGGCCGCGAAGCTGCGCGACTCCGGGATGTCGGAGACCGTCGCCAACTCCATCCTGTCCGAGTACGACCAGCTGCGGTCCGACGCGGGCCAGGCGAACGGGAAGATCCAGTCCGCCAACGGCGATCTGCAGAAGCTCTCCAGCGGCGCCCGGCAGGTGTCCGACGGCGCGCATCAGCTCGCGTCGGCCTCTCCGCAGCTGGCCAACGGGATCGCGCAGGCGTCCGACGGCGCGAACAAGCTGCGCGACGGCGCGGCGAAGCTCGACGACGGCGAGAAGACCGCGGTCACCGGCACCGACCAGCTCGCCGACGGTTCGGCGAAGCTGCACGAGGGCTTGGCGTCCGGGCTGAAGCAGATCCCGAACCCGGACGACCCGACCCGCACCGCCACCGCGAACACGATCGCCGACCCGGTCGCGGTGACGTCGAACGGCGTGGCGTCGGCGGGCACCTACGGCGCCGGGCTCGCGCCGTTCTTCATCTCGCTGGCCACCTGGATCGGCGCGTTCGTGCTGTTTCTGCTGCTCCGCCCGCTGTCCAAGCGCGCCCTCACGGCCGGCGCGTCGCCGCTGCGGGTCGCGCTCGGCGGCTGGCTGTCCTCGGCCGTGCTGGGGCTGGCGCAGGTGATCGTGCTGTTCGCCGCGGTGACCTGGCTGGTCGGCATCCACGTGGCGCATCCGCTGGGCGCGATCGGCTTCGCCTGTTTGGTGTCGCTGGCCTTCACTTCGATCGTGCACGCGCTGAACGCGCTCTTCGGCGCGGTCGGCAAGTTCCTCGGGCTCGTGCTGCTGGTGCTGCAGCTGGTCAGCGCGGGCGGCACGTTCCCGTGGCAGACGATCCCGGACGCGCTGTATCCGCTGCACATCGTGCTGCCCATGGGGTATGCCATCGACGGGTTCCGGCACCTGCTCTACACCGGCGCGTCGATGCAGATCCTCGGTGACGTCGGGGTGCTGGCCGCGTACCTCGTCGGCGGGATCCTGCTGTCCACTCTCGCGGCTCGCAAACACCGGGAGTGGTCGGTCTCGGCGCTCAAGCCCGAGCTGAGCCTGTGAGAGAAACGACCAAACGGAAGCTCTTCGAGGCCACCCTGCGGCTGTCGGCCAGCCGCGGCCTCGTCGGGCTGACGGTCGACGACATCGCGGCCGAGGCGGGGGTCGCCAAGGGGACCGTCTACTACAACTTCGGGTCGAAGGACGGTCTCGTCGACGCGCTGCTCCGGTTCGGGGTGGATCTGCTCGCCGGGCGGCTGCGGGCCGCTGGGACGGATGACGATCCGCTGGCGGTGATCGAGGCGCAGGTGGACACGACGCTGGAGTTCATCGCGGAGTATCCGGGGTTCTCGCAGATCGTGGTGAGCGAGCTGTGGCATACGCCGGGGCGGTGGCACGACACGCTGGCGTTGCTGCGGGAGGAGCTGATCGCGGTGGTGAAGGCCCAGCTGGAGAGGCTGGATTCGGCGGGGCGGTTGCCGGAGGGGCTGGACATCGCGACCGCGGCGGCGGGGTTGTTCGGGACGATGCTGGTGGTGGCGCTGGATTGGCAGGTGTTTCATCCGGCTCGGGCACGGGCGGATGTGCTGGGGTCGGTGATGTTGCTGATTCGGGGGGTTAAGCGGTGACGGTCCCCGGGTGACGGGTGATCGGTGAGGCGGGGCCCGGCTTGGGTGCCGGGCCCCTGGGGTGCGGGTCAGTGGCAGTTGGCGCAGCAGCCACAGCCCTTGCCGGTGCAGGCGGAGCAGCATCCGTGCCGCAGGACTGTCTGGAACAGGCGCTTGATCATTGCTCGGTCCTTCCGGGTTGGTCTTACTCCTGCGTGGGTCACGCTAAGTGGGGTGGCTGTTACGGGGGTACCGCTGACTGGGCAGGTGGGAGGGTGAACCTCTTTGGCTCGTCGCCTGGCGGCGACATTGCAGCCGGTGAGTTGGGGGCACCCCGAAGCTGATTGTGCTGACGGTTCGGGGGTGGTTGTCAAGGCGGGAAAGATGCCTTGACAATCACCCCCGAACCGCAGAGAAGGCTTCGTATCGGGGTGCAGGG
>NZ_JBSHAM010000097.1:0-29474 GCF_053611505.1 Amycolatopsis sp. NPDC054798
TTCCTCACCCACCCCAGGCCATCGCTTTTTGTGTTATGTGTGGGGGGGTGGTGTTGTTGTTTATTCCCGTGGGCCCCTTTGGGGAAAACCCATCCCCTCCCGGGGCCCTTCACGGACCTCTGGCTCGTGTTGCGCGCCGCGGCGAGGGAAGCGAGGCGGGTCAGTCGGTGAGCGTGTCGGTCGGCAGCAACGCCCGCAGCCGCCGGGTCGTCGCCTCGTATTCGACGTAGGCGCGCGAGTTTTCCGGCCCGCCGGCGGCCATCAGCTCGTCGTGCGCGATCGCCTGTTCCGCGATCACCGACGCGAGCAGAACCAGGAACCGGGCCGAGCGTTCGGAGCGGACCGCCATCTCGGCGGAACCGGGAAAGCCGCGCTCGGCGAACCCCTCGAACACGGCGGTGTTCTCACGCTGCTTCTCCGCCAGCAACCGGCAGGTCGCCGATTGCTGGCGGAGCTGGTCGGCATAAGCCAACGCGGCGTCCTGCGGCGAAGCGGCATCCCCGGGCTGGCTCACGCCCGACATGATGCCTGTTCTCCGCCGAGGGCATCCACTGGATCGGTTCCTAGAGCACGACAACCGTGAACACCGCGGACACCGCGGCGGCGAGCAGGACGGATTCGGGGTGGTAAACCCGCAGCGTCAGGCTTCCGGACACGCTCAACCGGAAGCTGAGGTCGAAGTCGCGGTCCGGCGAGCACGCGGTGGAGGTGAGGTTCACCCACACCCCAGCCTGGGTCTGCATCTGCAGGTACAGCAGTCCGCTGTCGTCGCCGCGGCCAGCCGGGCCGGTCGCCACGTGTCCGTGGACCCGGAGCTGCTCGCCCTTGTGCATCTTGGCCTTGGCCGGTCCGGCCTTGATGTGCACCGGCGTCTTCTTGCCCGCCTGATGCGCGGCTGGCGCGCTGGCCTGCGGGACGGCCGCCTGGGCGGACGGGGCGGCGAGGCAGACGCCGCCGAGGGCGAGGGACAAGGCGAGACCGGCCCATCGGGCGGGCCGCCGCATCGAGGTCGTAGTCATGGACTCAGCGCAGTGCACCGGCGCTCGTCCCGCTTCCCGGATCCCTCGACCGTGGGGTGACAGCCACCGGCAAGAGGGACGGCGTGAAGTTTCGTGACACTGTTTTAAAACAGTGTTATGGTCACTCTCGCAACCCCAAGGAGGCGACCATGCACGGCCCGGTCCAGTTGTTCACCGTCATCGCGCTCGTATCGCTGCCCACCGTCATGTACGGCGGCTACGCGCTGAGCGGCGTCCTGCGCCGCGGTGACTTCACCGAAAAGCAGCGCGGGTTCTTCCGCGCCGGACACGCGCACGCCGGTGTGCTGCTTGTCCTCACGCTCGCCGCGCTGCAGCTGGTCGAGCACGGCGGTCTCGGCGACACCGCGCGCTGGATCGTCTGCTTCCTGCTGCTGTTCGGCGTCCTCGCGCAGTCCGGCGGGTTCTTCCTCGCGATGCTGCGCACTCGCGTCGGCATGAGCGTCACCACCGGCGGCGCGGCGCTGCTCGGCGCGGCCATGCTGCTCACCGCCTACGGCATCGCGTTCCCCTGACGAAATCGCTGGCGCCGGGTCGTTAAGCTGGATGACGTGCCTGAATACCTGTCAACTGCGCCTGTCAAGGGGACCCGAGACTTCCTCCCCGCCGAAATGTCCGTCCGTACGCAGGTGTTCGGCCATCTCTACGACGTGCTGGAGCGCTACGGCTACCTCCGCTACGACGGCCCGGTCCTGGAGCAGGCGGAGGTCTACGAGCGGAAGTCCGGCCAGGAGATCGCCGACCAGCAGCTGTACACGCTGACCACGCGCGGCGGCGAACGGCTCGCGCTGCGCCCGGAAATGACACCGTCGGTGGCCAGGATGATCGCCGGCCACGCGAAATCGCTGTCGTTCCCGGTGCGCTGGTACAGCCACCCGAACTGCCACCGCTACGAGCGCCCGCAGCGCGGCCGCGTGCGCGAGCACTGGCAGATCAACGCCGACATCTTCGGTTCGGAAAGCGCGAACTGCGAGATCGAGATGTTCGAGCTGATCCACGACCTGATGGGAGCGGTCGGCGCGACCCCGGACATGTTCGCGGTGCGGGTGAACGACCGGAACCTGCTGTCGTCGGCGCTGACCGACGTCGTCGGGATCTCGCCGGACCACCTGGCGCAGGTGTTCGCGCTCGTCGACCGGTGGGAGAAGACCTCGGAGGAGGACCACGCGAAGGGCGCGGCCGAGATCGGGTTGTCGGACAAGCAGTACGAGAAGCTCACCGAGACCCTCGGTGCCGGTCCGGCGCTGCTCGACGAGCTGCCCGCCGAGGTCAAGGCCGAGTCGAACCTGGTCAAGGTGCTCTCCAGCAGCGCGGCGAGCCTGGTCCGGTACGAGCCGCTGATCGTGCGCGGGCTGGCGTACTACACGTCGACCGTGTTCGAGGTCTTCGACACCTCGCCGCAGAACCGCCGCGCGCTGTTCGGCGGCGGCCGGTACAGCAACCTCGCCTCGATGTTCACCAAGGAGCAGATCTCCGGCATCGGGTTCGGCATGGGCGATGTGACGCTGATGGACTTCCTCGACACGCACGGCCTCACGCCGCAGCCGCGCAGCGAGGTCGATGTCGCGGTCATCCCGGTCACCGAGGAGCTGGCGGACCCGGCCCGCGACGTCGCGACGGTGCTGCGGAAGGCGGGCCTGCGCACGTCGACCCCGCTGGAACTGCGCAAACTGGGCAAGGAGCTCACCCGGGCGGACAAAGCGGGCGCGGTCGCGGTCGTGATCGTGGGCGAGGAGGACTGGGCGGCCGGCCGGGTGACCGTCCGGAGCCTGGCCACGCGCGAGCAGCAGCAGGTCGCGGTGGCCGACGTGCCGGAGACGGTGCGGGCCATGGTCTCACCTGCTTGATTTCCCGGGGCGGGCGCCGGTCTCCGGACCGGTGCCCGCCTTGTTTATCCGCCGAGTGGCGGATCCTCCGCGTTTTCGTCACTCACCGCAGTCGTGCGTCGATGAATCAGCCGCTGAACCGGATAGTCCACAATGGACACTCAAGACGGGCGCGTTGCGCCGGACGGGGCACCGGTGGCCCACTGATTGGGACGATGGCCGGTGCCGGATCCACGTTTCTCCGGCTTCGCGGGCCTGGTCGGCGCCCTCGGAGTTGAATCGAGCACGCTTGGTTGTCATTGCAGGGTCGTCATGATCCGTTCTTTGTAGTACCCTTGCGTAGTCGAGGTTGATCGCCTTCGTTGCGAACCCTTGACCTGGCCTGTTGCCGGAGGTCGACCCCCAGGGCTTCCGGTGACAGGCCTCTTTACTTTTCCGGGTAAGGTTTTCGGTCCCGCTCAGCGGAGCTGAAGCTGCTCACATGAGCGTGGCGGCAAGGGTTCCGCCGAGTTCGGTCACCGCTTCCAGTGCGGCCTTGTCCGGTTCGCCCGTCACGAGCACGGGTTCGGCCACCCGGGTCCAGCCGAGTCCGGTGGTGATCGCGTCGAGTTGCCGCACCGTTCCGGACGTGTCGTTGTTGCCGTGCACATACGCCCCGAACGGACGGCCTTTCGTCGCGTCCAGGCACGGGTAGTACACGGTGTCGAAGAAGTGCTTCAACGCACCGCTCATGCTGCCGAGGTTCGCCGGCGTGCCCAGCAGGTAGCCGTCGGCGGCCAGCACGTCGGCCACCGTCGCGCCGAGCGCGGGGCGGCGGACGACGTCGACGCCTTCGATGTCCGGATGCTTCGCGCCGGCGAGCGCGGCCTCGAACATCGCCTGCATCGACGGCGACGGCGTGTGGTGCACGATCAACAACGTTGGCATGGTTCTCCCGTCAGCGCAGCAGCGCGGTGATCTCCTCGCGGACGGCGTCGAGTACTTCCGTCGCGCCGCGTCGCGCGTCGGCGAGTTCGCCGGTCACCGGAGTCACCACTTGCAGGTACGCCTTCAGTTTCGGTTCAGTGCCGGACGGCCGCACCACGACCCGTACGCCCTCGCCGCTCAGCCGCAGTACGTCAGCGTCGGGCAGGAGGTCTTCGAGCGTCACCGGCACCCCGCCGAGCGTGGCCGGCGGGTTCGAGCGCAACGCGGCCATGAGGCGTCCGCGCACGGCGAGATCGGTGACCCGCAACGACACTTGATCGGTGAGGTGCACGCCGTGCCGGGTCGCGATGTCGTCGAGGACGTCCAGCGGCGTGCGTCCTTGGGCCTTGAGCGTGGCGGCCAGGTCCGCGCCCGCGACCGCGGCGGCGATCCCGTCCTTGTCGCGGACAAAGCCCGGGTTCACGCACAGCCCAAGTGCTTCCTCGTACGCGAACACCAGGCCCTCGCCCGCGCGGACCAGCCACTTGAAGCCGGTGAGCGTTTCCGCGTAGCGCGCGCCCTCCGCCTTCGCGACTTCGCCGAGCAGCGACGAGGACACGATCGTGGTGGCTACCAACGGATCTGGATTGTCCGTTGTGGACAGGATGTGCGATCCGAGCAGGACGCCGGTCTCATCGCCGCGCAGCATCTGCCAGCCGTCGGGGCCGCGGACGCCGAGTGCGCACCGGTCGGCGTCCGGGTCGAGCGCCACCGCGAGGTCAGCGTCCACTTCGGACGCCAGCGCCAGCAGGAGATCGGTCGCGCCGGGTTCCTCGGGGTTCGGGAACGAGACGGTGGGGAAGTCGGCGTCCGGTTCGGACTGCGCGGAAACCAGGTGTACGTCAGTGAATCCGGCACGGAAGAGCGCGGCCCGCAAGGTCTCCGCGCCGACGCCGTGCAGCGCCGTCGCAGCGATCCGCAGCTCGCGTGTCGTACCGCGCGGCAGCTCGCCGACCGCGGAAAGGTACGCCTCGCGCGGGTCGACGACCTCAGCGCCGGGCGTGCGCGGAATGCTCCGGGTGGCCGGAGCCGACTGGATCGCGCGCTCGATTTCACCGTCGGACGGCGGCACGATCTGCCCGCCGGTGGCGTCGTAAAGCTTGTACCCGTTGTCCGCGGGCGGGTTGTGCGAGGCGGTGATCTGGATTCCGGCCACCGCGTCGTAGTACAGCACGGAGAACGCCAGCACCGGCGTCGGCAACGGCTGCGGCAGCACCTTCACCGCGAATCCGGCGGCAGTCAGCACTTCGGCCGCCGCGGTGGCGAACGCTTCCGAACCGTGCCGCGCGTCGCGGCCGATCACGACCACGCCGCCCGCGTGCCCGTGCGCGAGGAGCCACGAGGCGACGCCCGCCGTGGTCCGCGTGACGACCGCGACGTTCATCCCGTTCGGACCCGCGCGCACCGGTCCGCGCAGACCCGCGGTGCCGAACTCCAGCGGCCCGGCCATCCGGTCGGCGATCTCCTCGGCCGCGCCGGGCTCCTTGCCCATCGCGCGGGCGAGTGCGGCGGTCAGCTCCTCGCGCGAGGCCGGATCCGGGTCGTCGGTGATCCAGCGGTAGACGGAATCGCGGAGGCGGGAATCGAGGCTGTCGGACACCCGGGCCAGCTTACGCGGATCCGGAAATCGGGTGGTGACTGGCGATACGCTCGCAGGGTGCGCATTCTTTTTACTTCCCTCGCGTCTTACGGCCACGTTTATCCGTTGCTGCCGCTCGCCGTCGCCGCGCGCGACACGGGCCACGACGTCGTCTACGCGACGGCTTCCGACTTCCATCCGAGCCTGGAGAAGGCCGGACTCGAAACCGTCACCGCCGGGCTGACGCTGCAGGAGGCGTTCGGCCTCCTCTTCGACGGAGATGCCCGCAGCCGCCACGAGGTCCCCGAAAACGAGCTGAACGAGGCGATCGGCAGGGCGTTCGGCAAACTGATGCCCACCCGGTTCATGACCGATCTCGCACCGGTGCTCGCCGAGCGGAAACCGGACCTGGTCGTGTACGAAATGGGCAATCCGGGCGGCGCGTTCGCCGCGCATCAGGCGGGGATTCCCGCTGTCGGGCACGGATTCGGCCGGGTTTCCTCCGGTGGCCCGATGGACCACATCACCGAACAGATCGCCGCGTTCGCCACCGAACTCGGCCTCGACGGCGACAGCAAGCTCTTCTGGGGGCACCCCTTTGTGGACATCTGCCCGCCGTCGGTGCAGGCGCCGGAGTTCGTCGCCGGTGCCCAGCGCGTGCTGCTGCGCCCGGTCGGCTGGAGCGAACCGGGCGCACTGCCATCCGGCATCGAAGGCCGGGACCGCAGCCGCCCGCTGGCGTATCTGACACTCGGCACCACCGGAGCCAGCCAGGCGCACCTGCTGACCGCCGCGCTACAGGGATTGGCCTCGCTCGACGTGGACGTGCTGGTGGCCACCGGTCCGGCCGTCGATGTCGACACGCTGGGCGAAGTGCCGTCGAATGTGCAGCTGGAGGCGTGGGTGCCGCAATCGGAACTGCTGCCGCACGTCGACCTGGTGGTGCATCACGGCGGAAGCGGGACCACGCTGGGCGCGTTCGCCGCAGGGGTGCCGCAGGTGGTGTTGCCGCAGGGCGCGGACCAGTTCACCAACGCTGACGCGGTGGTCGAAGCCGGGGTGGGCGCGAAGCTCATCGGCGACGAACTGACGACGGACGCGGTCCGCGAGACGGCCGGTCGGTTGCTGTCCGACAGCGCAGTGGCGGACGCCGTGCGCGGGCTGGCGGCGGAGGTCGCGGCGATGCCTTCGCCGGAGGAAGTGGCTGCGCAGCTGCCGCAGTACACCTGAGTCGCTCGCGCCCCAATGCCACATTGGGTGCATGTGACGCACCGAATGCCACATTGGGTGCGTGGGACGCACCCAATGTGGCATTGGGGCTCAGGCGCGGGTGACGAGTTCCTTCAGCAGCGAGCCCATCCGCGTCGCCGACTGCCGCCCGGCTTCGAGGACTTCCTCGTGGTTGAGCGGTTCGCCGGTCATGCCCGCGGCCAGGTTCGTGACCAGCGACAGCCCGAACACCTCGAGCCCGGCCGCGCGGGCGGCGATCGCCTCCAGCACGGTCGACATGCCGACCAGGTCCGCGCCCATGTTGCGCAGCATCCGGATCTCGGCGGGCGTTTCGAAGTGCGGTCCGGGCAGGCCCGCGTACACGCCCTCCTCCAGCGAACCGTCGATCTCCTTGGCCAGGTCGCGCAGCCGCTTGGCGTAGAGGTCGGTGAGGTCGACGAAGTTCGCGCCGACGATCGGGGAGCGCGCGGTCAGGTTGAGGTGGTCGGAGATCAGCACCGGCTGCCCGACGTTCATGCCCGCGCGCAACCCGCCCGCCGCGTTGGTGAGCAGCACCGTCCGTGCGCCCGCCGCAGCGGCCGCGCGAACGTTCTGCACGACCGGGTCGATGCCCTTGCCCTCGTAGAAATGCGTACGGCCGAGCAGGACCAGCGTGCGCTTGTCGCCGATCCGCAGGGACCGCACCGTGCCGCCGTGGCCGACGGCTCCGGGCGGGGTGAAGCCCGGCAGCTCGCCGAACGGGATCTCCGCGTCGGCGGTTCCGATCACGTCCGCGGCCGGGCGCCAGCCCGAGCCGAGCACCACGGCGATGTCGTGTTTCTCGACGCCGGTGCGCTCGGCGATGACGGCCGCGGCCGCCTCCTCCAGATTGCTCATGCCGCCGAGCGTATCCGGGCGCTGCGCACGGCGAGGAACGCGACCAGGCCGAACGGCGACAGGAAGATCGTCAGCAGGAGCAGCGGACTGAGCACCCACCACGGGATCCGGTGCGTGCGCGCCTCGAAGAACATCCAGCGCGCGATGAACAGGTCGAACGCGATGAGGTGCGCCCACACCAGCGCCGCGCCGTAAGGAGTGCTCAGAAATCCTTGCAGGACACCGAGGTCCGGTCGCTGCATCGCGTGCCACAGCTCGCCGAAATGCGGGATCGCCAGCACGAAGTACCAGACCAGCGGCAGCAGCGGCACCCACGGCGAGGCGAGGATCCGCCGGGTGCCGCGCCAGCCGGGCAGGAAGATCATCAGCGCCCAGAACGGCACCGCGACGGGGAACGTCCAGGCGAAGACGGCCAGATCGCTCACCGGGCCGCCTTCCGGGCTGGCACCAGCACCGACGCCGCGGTAGCCGCCGCGATCACACCGACGAGCAGGCCAGCGGCGGCCAGCGTCGTACCGCTCGGGTGGATGAGCGGTTCACCGTTTTCGGCCTGCCACAGCAGCAGGCCGACGAGACCCGCGTAGCCGACCGAACCGGTCCACACCAGCCGCACGCGCACCGCGCTCTCGCGCAGCCGGGGAAGCCGCGTCGCGAGCACCGCGAGCCCGAAAGCCAAGAGCGGCAACGCTTGCAGCGCGTGCAGGCCGATGAAGTGCGGGATGCGCAGGTCGCCGCCGGTGGTGCTCCAGCCGAGCAGCGGGAGGCCGGGACCGCCGTCCGCGACGCCGACGCTGTGCGCGCCGATGAGGTCGGAATGTCCGGTGGCTTTGATCTGCGCCCGTTCGATCGGCGTGGGACGGGTCATGGTCGCGCCGAGACCGGCTCCGATCAGCGCGACGACGGCACTGGTGCGCACCGCCCAGTACACCGCGCGGTCCTCGATCCGGGTGAACATGAGCAGCACGGTGACCACGAGCGTGGCGAGCCACAGCCCCGCCACCATCGCGCCCATGGCCTGGAACAGCGCGGAGTCGAACGGGGACGTGTTCGCGAAGTGGCTCGGCCTGCCGCGGACCGTCTGGAAGACGATCGCCACGTACTCGGCGGCGAACAACACGACCGAGACTGTCGTGGCGACGCTCGCGACCTTGCGCAATCGTCCGCGCAGCAGCGAGACGAGCCAGCTCCAGGTGAAGTAGTAGAGCGCGCCGGAGACGGCGAACTTGAACGGTTTCGCCCACACCGGCGCGTTGATCAGGGTCCGGCGGTCGATCAGCATCGCCGCGATGGTCAGCACGGTCGCGGCCGCCATCGCCGCGGCGAACCACAGCGACGGGCGGTGCCAGGTGCGCAATCTCGCGGTGTTCAGCTTCGCGGGCGGGTCGACAGTGGTGGTCATGCGGTCCTCCCAGTATGGATAGTGGTGCTCTCCGTTATGGGAAGTTAAACTATCCACGCTGAGAAGTCCTCAGGGTTTTTCCCGGAAGTAGGGTCGACCGCGTGCGGATGGCAGAGCTGAGCGCCGAATCCGGGGTCCCGGTGGCGACGATCAAGTACTACCTGCGGGAGGGGCTGCTCCCGGCCGGGGAGCGGACCAGTCCCAATCAGGCTCGCTACGGCGTGGGGCACGTGCGGCGGTTGAAGCTGATCCGGGCGTTGGTCGAGGTCGGCGGGTTGTCGGTGGCGACGGTGCGGGAGGTGGTCGCGGCGGTGGACTCCGACCGGACCGCGTACAGCGTGCTGGGGGTCATGCAGCGGGCGTTGACCCGGTTTTCGGCGGATGTGCCGGAGGCTGATCGCGAGTGGGCGATGGGGGAGTTGACCGCGCTTGCCGGGAAGCACGGGTGGAAGTTCGGGGCGGAGGATCCGGTGGCGGAATTGCTGGTGGGGACTATGTGCACGATTCGTGCGCTAGGGCATCAGGCGTTGCTGGATCAGCTGGAGCGGTATGCGGACGTGGCTGATCGGATCGCTGAGGCTGATTTGGACACGATTGATGTGAGTGTGCCGATGGATCGGATTGTTGAGGCTGCGGTGGTGGGGACGGTTTTGGGGGATCGGTTGTTTGAGGGGTTGCGGAGGTTGGCGCAGGCTGCGGAGACTGCGCGGAGGTATCCGGAGGGGGAGTGATTGGGGACGTTATTGCTGTCGGGCTCGTCGCCTGGCGGCGACATTGCTCCGGTGAGTTGGGGGCACCCCGAAGCCCATTGTGATGACGGTTCGAGGGGGCTTGTCAAGGCGGGAAAGATGCCTTGACAAGCCCCCTCGAACCGCATTTGGGGCTTCGTATCGGGGTGCAGGGCCGGGTGTGGCTGCCTGGGTTCTTGTGGGGTTCGGTGCCGGTGGTTTAGGGAGTGGGGCTTGCGCCCCAAGGGGGCTCAGTAGGCGGGTGCGGTGCCTGGCTGGCCACGACTCCAACGTCCTCACGGACCTCTCAGCCGCGCCACCCGCCCACGAGCCTGGACGATGCTCCGTGCCTCTGCTGGGGAGCTGCGCGCGGCGGCTGCTGAGAAAACCCCAATGTGGCTTTGGGTGCGTCAGGCGCACCGAATGCCACATTGGGTGCGTGGGATGCACCCAATGCCACATTGGGTGCGCGTGGGGGGTTAGGAAGAGGCTGGGAAAGAGAGAGTGGGGGCGATTTGGTCGAAGGTGGCGGAGCCGGTGTCTTCCTGTTCGGAGGGGACTGTCAGGGACAGGAGCCAGGCGGCGTTGCCGGATTGTTTGATGAGGGCGAAGGTGGCGCGGGTGATTACGGCGTCCGGTTTGGCGGAGCGGCTTTGTGCTCGTTCCACTGCGCGGTAGGTGAGTTCGGTGCCGTTGGGGGTTTGGTGTTCTGGTTGGGCGATGGTGAAGGAGTCTTGGGACGACGCTAGGCGCAGGGCTTCTACCGCGTCGTGTTCGGAATACTTTTCGTAGAAGTTCGGGATTCGTTCCAGGCGCAGGGATTGACGGCCGTCCGGGGAGATGTATTGGACTACCGTTGAGGTGCCGAAGATTGATTTCCGGGACGCGATGAAGCGTTTCCAGCCCTCGGGTACTGAAACGGTGTATTCGCTGTCGCGCGAGACGTTCGCGGTGCCGCTGGCGTTGCCGTGCTGCGGGACCAGTTTCAGTGGCTCCGACGAGCCGGCGACTGTGCCCAGGGTGGCCAGGACTCCGGTTTCCGGGGTTTGCGGGGGCAGCAGGTTTTGGCCGCTCACGACGCGGGCCAGTGCGAAACCGCCGCCGCAGGCGATGGCGAACAGGACCATGGAGGCGACTGCCAGCATCGCGGTCGCTTTGCTGCTGCGGCGTGGGGGTGGCGGCGGCAGCGGGGCGGGCAGCGGAGGTGGCGGAGGCAACTGGGGTGTGGGAGTGAAAGCGGGCGCGGAGCCGGTGGTTGAGCCGCGCATGAACGGCAGGGGGCCGGGGTCCGCGGCGAGGGCTGCGGGCTGTTCCGGGGAGTCCGGTTTCGGGGCGACCGTTTTGATCACCTGGGTGTCGGTGGCGTCCAGGTGGGCGGCCGTTTTCTTGCCGTCGGGGGTGCGGAACAGCTCCGGGCCGAACAGGTCCAGGGCGGCCTTGTTCTGCATGGGGTACAGCCGGTGGCGCACCTCGCGCAGTGAGATCCGCTTCTCCGGCTCCTTCTTCATCAGAGCAGTGATGACGTCGGCCAGCGGGCCCGGCTTCGGGCGCGGGACCTTGCCGTTGACGACCTTGCCGACGGTTTCCAGCGGGTCGCCGTCCGCGTCGTACGGGGGCGCGCCTTCGACGGCGGCGAACAGCGTCGCGCCGAGGCCCCACAGGTCGGCGTTGGGCGTGACTGCGCCGCCGGAAGCGACCTCAGGCGAGATGTAGGCGGGCGAACCGAGCATGATTCCGGTTCGCGTCATGGTGGCTTCGGAGACGTTGCGCGCGATGCCGAAGTCCGTCAGCTTGATCCGGCCGTCGCTGGCGACCAGGACGTTTCCGGGCTTCACGTCGCGGTGCGTGATGCCCGCGTCGTGGGCTGCTTCGAGCGCGGCGGCCACCGCGATGCCGACGGCTGCGGCTTGTTCGACGGTCAGCGGGCCGTGGTCGCGCAACAGGTGCGCGAGGCTGCGTGACGGCAACAGCTCCATCACGACGAACGGGGCGTCGTTCTCGCGCGCGACGTCGTGCAGGGTGATGACGTTCGGATGCGACAGCACCGCGATCGCCCGTGCCTCGCGCAGCGTGCGCTCGCGCAGTTCGTCCGCCTGTTCCGCCGGGATGCCCGGCGGAACCTTCATCTCCTTGACCGCGACCGGGCGGTGCAGGAACTCGTCGTAGGCCGACCAGACCGTGCCCATCGACCCCGACCCCAGAACCGACCGCAGCCGGTAGCGCCCGGCGACTACCCGCGGCTGGTCGCCGCCGGTCGACGGCTCGGCGTTCGCGGAGCCGGTGCTGTCGGTGTTGCCGGGCTGGTCCAGGTCGCTGTTCTCCGAGGGCACCCCATGATTGTGGCCCACGCCGCCGCCGCTCTTCGACTCAGCACCGCTACCCCTGAGTTCACCCGTACGGGGGGCGAGCAGAGTCACAGGTGCGGGTGGTGGCCTGCCTCTACCATCACTGGGTATGACGAACGTGGCTGGTCCGGAGTCGGCGCCGACTTCCGAGCCCGGGCTCGCGCTCGCGGCGGAGTTCCCGACCGCGGACCGCGCCCAGTGGCAGGAGCTGGTGGCGGGAGTGCTGCGCAAAAGCGGCAGGCTCCCGGAGGATTTCGCGGGTGCGCCGGAGAGCAAGCTCGTCTCGCGCACCTACGACGGCATCGAGATCCAGCCCCTATACACCGCCGACGACGCGAACGGGCACCTCGGTTTCCCCGGGCTGCCGCCGTTCGTGCGCGGTGCCCGGCCGGAGGGCGTCGTCGACACCGGATGGGACATCCGGGTCCGTCACCAACGCGAAGACGCCCGTGCGGCAAACGCGGCGATCCTCGCTGACCTCGAAGGCGGCGCGTCTTCGGTGTGGCTGCGGCTCGGCGAGGGCGCGCTCCCGATCTCCGCGCTCGCGGACGCGCTGAACGAGGTGTACGTCGGCCTCGCGCCGGTGATTCTCGACGCCGGTGCGGAGTACGAAACCGCTGCTCAGGCGCTGCTCGACCTCTTCGCCGAGCGCGAGGTTCCGGCCAGTGAAGCCCTCGGGACGCTCGGTGCGGACCCGCTCGGCACCACGGCGCGCACCGGGCAGGCACTCCCGCTCGGCCCGGCTGCCGAACTGGCCGCGAAGATTGCCTCTAAGTACCCCAAGGTTCGCACGATTGTCGCCGACGGACTGCCGTTTCACGAGGCAGGCGGCTCGGACGCGCAGGAACTCGGCGCGACCATCGCGTCCGGCGTCGCTTATCTGCGTGCGCTCACCGAGGCGGGCCTGGACATCGCCGCGGCGGCCGCACAGCTCGAGTTCCGGCTCGCGGCGACTGCCGACCAGTTCCTCACCATCGCCAAGTTCCGCGCCGCGCGCCGGCTGTGGGACCGGGTCCTCGAAGTCTCCGGTGCGGCCGCGGAAGCGCGCGGCATGCACCAGCACGCGGTCACGTCGCCGTCGATGTTCACCCAGCGCGACCCGTGGGTGAACATGCTGCGCACCACCGTCGCCTGTTTCGCGGCCGGGGTCGGCGGCGCGGACGCGGTCACGGTGCTGCCGTTCGACGCGGCGATCGGCCTGCCGGACGCGTTTTCCTCACGGATCGCCCGCAACACCAACGCGGTCCTGATCGAAGAGTCGAAGCTGGGCAGCGTCATCGACCCGGCGGGCGGCTCCTGGTACGTCGAGAAGCTCACCGACGAACTCGCCGAAGCCGCGTGGCGCGAGTTCACCGCGATCGAAGCGGCGGGCGGCATCGAGGCCGAGCTGGCTTCCGGCGCGCTGGCCGGACGACTGGCGCAGACCTGGGAGAAGCGCGCGAGCCGCCTCGCCACCCGGCGCGATCCGCTCACCGGCGTCAGCGAATTCCCGAACCTGGACGAAAAGCCGGTCACCCGTGATCCGCTTCCGTCCACTGTGGACGGCGGTCTGCCGCGGCACCGGTACGCCGAGGAGTACGAAAAGCTGCGCGACGCGTCCGACGCCTACCTCGCTGAGCACGGCGAGCGGCCGAAGGTTTTCCTTGCCACGCTGGGTCCAGTCGCCGCGCACACCGCCCGCGCTTCGTTCGCGACGAACCTGTTGCAGGCGGGCGGGATCGAGGCGGTCAACCCCGGCGCCACGGATGATTTGCCCGGTGCGTTCCGCGAGAGCGGCGCGAAGGTCGCCTGCGTCTGCGGTACTGACGCGGCCTACGAGGAGCAGGCCGCATCCGTCGCGGCGTCGCTCGGCGCTGACAGTGTTCTGTTGGCAGGCAAGGGAGCTTACGACGGAATCAGCGGCAATCTGTACGCCGGGTGCGACGCGCTCGAAATCCTGACCAGCCTCCACGCACAGCTGGGAGTCTCCGCATGAGCATCCCCAACTTCGCCGACATCCCCCTCGGCACGCCCGAGCCCGGCGACCGCGCCGCGTGGGCACAGGCCGTGCAGGAAGCCACCGGCAAGGGCCCGGACGCGCTGGCCTGGGAAACCCCCGAGGGCATCGGTGTCAAACCGGTCTACACCGCCGCCGATCTGTCCGATGTGGACTTCCTGGGCACGTACCCCGGCATCGCGCCGTACCTGCGCGGGCCGTACCCGACGATGTACGTCAACCAGCCCTGGACGATCCGCCAGTACGCCGGGTTCTCCACCGCGCAGGAGTCGAACGCCTTCTACCGCCGCAACCTCGCGGCCGGGCAGAAGGGCCTGTCGGTCGCGTTCGACCTCGCCACGCACCGCGGTTACGACTCCGACCACCCGCGCGTGTCCGGCGACGTCGGCATGGCGGGCGTGGCGATCGACTCGATCTACGACATGCGCCAGCTGTTCGACGGCATCCCGCTGGACAAGATGTCCGTCTCGATGACGATGAACGGCGCGGTGCTGCCGGTGCTCGCGCTCTACGTGGTCGCGGCCGAGGAGCAGGGGGTGAAGCCGGAGCAGCTCGCGGGGACCATCCAGAACGACATCCTCAAGGAGTTCATGGTCCGCAACACCTACATCTACCCGCCGCAGCCGTCGATGCGGATCATCTCCGACATCTTCGGCTACACCTCGCAGCACATGCCGAAGTACAACTCCATCTCGATCTCCGGCTACCACATGCAGGAGGCCGGAGCGACCGCCGACCTGGAGCTGGCGTACACGCTCGCGGACGGCGTCGAGTACATCCGCGCGGGCGTCGAGGCCGGGCTGGACGTCGACAAGTTCGCGCCGCGGCTGTCGTTCTTCTGGGCGATCGGCATGAACTTCTTCATGGAGGTCGCGAAGCTGCGCGCCGCGCGACTGCTGTGGGCGAAGCTGGTGAAGCAGTTCGATCCGAAGTCGCAGAAGTCGCTGTCGCTGCGTACGCACTCTCAGACGTCAGGCTGGTCGCTGACCGCGCAGGACGTCTTCAACAACGTCACGCGTACGTGCGTCGAGGCGATGGCCGCGACCCAGGGGCACACGCAGTCGTTGCACACCAACGCTCTTGACGAAGCACTGGCGCTGCCCACCGACTTCTCCGCGCGGATCGCACGCAACACACAGCTGTTGCTGCAACAGGAATCCGGCACTACGCGCGTTATCGACCCGTGGGGCGGTAGCGCCTTTGTCGAGAAGCTCACCTACGACCTCGCGCGCAAAGCGTGGGGCCACATCACCGAAGTCGAGGGCGCGGGCGGCATGGCGCGCGCGATTGACGAAGGCATCCCGAAGCTGCGCATCGAAGAGGCGGCCGCGCGTACGCAGGCGCGCATCGACTCGGGACGACAGCCGGTCATCGGCGTGAACAAGTACCAGGTCACCGACGACGAGCAGATCGACGTGCTGAAGGTCGACAACGCGGGCGTACGCGCGCAGCAGCTGGAGAAGCTGCGTCGGCTGCGCGAAGAACGCGACCCGCAGGCCACCGAGGACGCGCTGCGCCGCCTCACCGAAGGCGCGCAGAACAACGGCAACCTGCTTGAGCTGGCCATCAACGCCGCGCGCGCGAAGGCCACCGTCGGCGAGATCTCCGATGCGCTGGAGAAGAACTGGGGCCGCCACTCCGGCCAGATCCGCACGATCTCCGGCGTCTACCGGGAAGAGGTGGGGAAGTCGGACAACGTCGAGAAGGCCCGCGAGCTGGTCGACAAATTCGCTGAGGAGGAAGGTCGCCGTCCGCGCATCCTCGTCGCGAAGATGGGCCAGGACGGCCACGACCGCGGCCAGAAGGTGATCGCGACCGGCTTCGCCGACCTCGGCTTCGACGTCGACGTCGGCCCGCTGTTCTCCACCCCGGCGGAGGTCGCGCGCCAGGCGTCCGAGGCCGACGTGCACGTCATCGGCGTGTCCTCGCTGGCCGCCGGGCACCTGTCGCTGGTGCCCGCGCTGCGCCACGAACTGGCCGAACTGGGCCGCGAGGACATCATGGTCGTGGTCGGCGGCGTGATCCCGCCGCAGGACTACCCCGAGCTGCGCGAGGCGGGAGCGGCGGCGATCTTCGGCCCGGGCACGGTGCTCGCGGACGCCGCGATCGACCTGCTCCAGCAGCTGGCCGCCCAGGAGTCCTGAACCTTGCCGCGGCGGATCGACGTCGGCGAATACGCCAAGGGCGTGCTCGCCGGCGACCGGGGGACCCTGTCCAAGGCCATCACGCTGGTCGAATCGCATCGCGAGGACCACCGGCGGCAAGCCCAGGAACTGCTGGTCGAGCTGCTCCCGCACGCCGGCGGCGCGAAACGCGTCGGCATCACCGGCGTGCCCGGAGTCGGCAAGTCGACATTTATCGACCAGCTCGGCACCGACCTCACCTCGGCCGGGCATCGCGTCGCGGTGCTGGCCGTCGACCCGTCCTCGACCCGCACCGGCGGCTCGATCCTCGGCGACAAGACCCGGATGGCGCGGCTGGCGGTCGACCCGAAGGCGTTCATCCGGCCGTCGCCGACGTCCGGCACGCTCGGCGGTGTCGCCCGCGCCACCCGCGAGACGATCGTGCTGATGGAGGCCGCCGGTTTCGACGTCGTACTGGTGGAGACGGTCGGCGTCGGCCAGTCCGAGGTGACTGTGGCGAACATGGTCGACTGTTTTCTCTTCCTCACCTTGGCGCGCACCGGCGACCAGTTGCAGGGCATCAAGAAGGGTGTGCTGGAACTCGCCGACGTCATCGCGGTGAACAAGGCTGACGGCCCGCACGAACGCGACGCCAAGCGCGCCGCCCGCGAGCTGCAAGGCGCGCTGCGGATGATCTACGGCAAGGACGCGCTCTGGACGCCGCCGGTGCTCACGTGCAGCGGGCTCGAAGGCAGCGGCCTCGACGAGGTGTGGGCGGCGATCGGGAAGCACCGCGAGGTGCTCACCGAATCGGGTGATCTTGCCGAACGGCGCAAACGACAGCAGGTCGACTGGACGTGGTCGATGGTCCGCGAGCAGCTGCTCGACCGGCTCACCGCGCATCCGGCCGTCCGCGCGCAGGTCGCCGAGGTGGAACGAGCGGTGCGCGACGGCGAACTCACCGCCACGCTGGCCGCGCAGCGGATCTTGGCCGCGTTCACCGAGCCGTCTTCTTGAACGTCGTCCAAGAAGAAAAAACGCTAAGCGCACAAGTGCCTTTTGACCGTCTCAGGGGCTTGTTGCGCCCGGCGGTCGTCGGCATGGGGCGAGCGGACCCGGCTCCACCGCGTGGCGGCTGACGCTCCCGCGCTCCGGCGGGCACAATGCACGGGGACGGCGTAGAAGGGAAGTCATGGCGAAGGTGCGGGGACTGCTGCTGGCCGGTCTGCTCGGCGTGCTGCTCACCGGGGTGCTGCCGGTCGCGGCGTCCGCGGCGACCTCGGTTCCGGCCGCGGCCACCGTGGCGGTTGAGACGGCGATCACGCAGGTGAACGCGGTCCATCAGGCACCCCCCGGCCCGGTGCTCGACCCGACGGAGACCGACAAGGCCAACGCCGACAAGACGAAGAAGAACCTCATCGCCGGCGGTGCCGCGGTGGTGCTGCTCGCCATCGTGTTCTTCGGCCGCCGCCACCGCATCAAGCGCCGCAAGGCACAGGGCGGCTGAGCTTTCCGGCGTTCACCCACGCCGAACTTCGTCAGCCGTTCGCCGCAGATCCGCTACCGGCCGTCTAGGTCGAACGGCAGCGCCCCGCCGCTTGCCACCTGCATGGTGCACGATCGACTCCGATGCGTAAGACAGATCGATCGGCACGTTGCGTGTTCCCCTGCGCTCGTGTTGCGGGAGGAGGTGCGGCGTGACGGTGCTGGACTCACGGCCGGACGTTCCAGGTGACCACAACCCGATCGCGGCGCCCGGCGCGCTGCTCGCCGACGTCGGCCTCAGCATGGCACCGGTGGAAGACCTAGGCGCGGGCCGCGGCCCGTTCTGGCTGGACGACTGGCTGCGCGCGAACGCGACCGACGTGCTCGCGTGGCGGCGGCACATCCATGCCCACCCCGAGTTGTCGCGCAACGAGTTCGCGACCACCGAGCTGATCGTGTCGCTGCTGCGCCGGGTCGGGCTGAAGCCGTGGGTGCTGCCTGGCGGCACCGGCGTGGTGTGCGACATCGGCAAGGGCGAGCGCTGCGTCGCGCTGCGCGCGGACATCGACGCGCTGCCGCTGACCGAGGACACCGGCCTGCCTTACAGCTCCACCACCGAAGGCGCGGCGCACATGTGCGGCCACGACGCGCACACCGCGATCCTGCTCGGCGCCGGTCGTGCCCTCGCCGGCGCGCCCGAGCTGCCCGGCCGCGTGCGCTTGATCTTCCAGCCCGCCGAGGAGGTCATGCCCGGCGGCGCGCTGGACATGATCGCCGCGGGAGCGCTGGAGGGCGTCGAGCGGATCTACGGCCTGCACTGCGACCCGCGGCTCGAAGCTGGCAAGGTCGGCACCCGGGTCGGCGCGCTGACGTCCGCCGCCGACCTCATCGAACTGCGCCTCACCTCGCCCGGCGGGCACACGTCGCGGCCGCATCTGACCGCTGACCTCGTGTACGCGCTCGGCACGGTCATCACGTCGCTGCCGTCGGTGCTGTCCCGGCGCGTCGACCCGCGATCCGGCACGGTGCTGGTGTGGGGCGCGGTGCACGCCGGACAGGCGGCGAACGCGGTCCCGCAGGACGGCGTTCTGCGCGGCACTCTGCGGACCGCCGAGCACGAGGTGTGGAAGTCGCTGGAGCCGCTCGTCGCGTCGTCGGTGGAGTCGCTGCTGGCCCCGACCGGGGTCGGCTTCTCGCTCGACTACCGGCGCGGCGTGCCGCCCGTGGTTTCCGACGCGGAGTCGACCGCGCTGATGCGCGCCGGCGTCGAGGCGGCGGTCGGCGAATCCGGGCTCGCCGGGACGGAACAGTCGTCCGGCGGCGAGGACTTCGGCTGGTATCTGGAGCACGTCGGCGGGGCCTTCGCCCGGCTCGGCGTGTGGTCCGGTCCGCCCGCTCCGCAGGCCGACATCCACCGCCCGACGTTCGTCCTCGACGAGCGCGCGCTGCTCGTCGGAGTCCGCACTTTGGTGCACACCGCACTGGCCTCGCTGGCCTGAGTTATCCACAGGCTTCGCGCCAATGTGGATAACTCAGGCGGGTGAGAGGTACCCCTCGTGCGGGGGTGTCAGCGGGGAGTTACGCGGCGTGGTCTAGACCGCCGATGCCGGTGCTGCGGCTCGCTTACCGAGAGTCATTTCGGACTTTTGTGCTGCCCGGGCTTGCTGGTTGGCCGCTGACTGTCGAGTGCGGTTTTCATGTTGCGCGGCAACGGCTTTGGCGGAATCTGCGGCTCTTCGCGCAGTGTCGCTGTCCTGATTTATGCCGTCAGATTTGGTGACGCGCTGCGATTTTTCCTGCGCTCCGCGGTGCCGGATGCCCGTGTGGGTGAGCCTCCGCCGTGTGGTATTGGGCGGCTGCCCGGCCGAGCTGTGGATCATCCGGAGACGCAGAGTTATCCACAGGGAGGTCTCAGTGGGGACAACTTTCCCCGGCCCGCTGGGGACAGTCCGCACCGGCTGTGGATGACTCGAAAAACGAGCGTTCCGGACCGCCCCAGCGAGGTCGAGGCGGCCAGTTTGACTCGCCTCCCGAACGGCTGAAAGTCCGTGAAGGGCTCCTTGAGGGAATCTAATTCCCTCAAGGAGCCCTTCACGGACAGTGAGTCGGAGAGAGCGTCAGCCGCTGATCCCGGTGCACGGCCGGGTGCGCAGATCGTCCACATAGTCCGCCGGGGCACCGGCCGCCTCCGCGGCGTCCGCCAGCACCCCGAGATACCGCGCCGAGGGCAGGCCGCCCTCGTAGGCGTCCAGGACGTACAGCCAGGCCAGCACCGACCCGTCCATCGTCTGGACCCGCAGCCGGATCTTCGTGTGCATCCCCAGCTCGCCGCCTTCCCAGCGGTCGAGGCGTTCCTCGTCGAGCCCGATCACGTCGTACAGCACCACGAACACCCGCGACGACGGGTCCTCGACGATGGTGGCCAGCGCGCCTTCCCACCCGATGTCCTCGCCGCCGAAGGTCAGCCGCCAGCCTTCCAGCCAGCCGGTGCCGGCCATGGGCGAGTGCGGGGCGCGCTCCAGCATCTGGGCGGGCTCCATGTTGGATCCGTAAGCGGCATACAACGGCACGCGGCACAGCCTAGCGACCCATGCGCGCCGCGATCGGATGCACATGCCGTGTCCCGGGCACTTCGCTTGCCGGTCAGGTTCGCCGCGTAGGGTCAGGACCACCGCCAAGCACGCGTACATAGGAGGACCCAGGTGACCAGGATCGTGATCATGGGTGGCGGCCCGGCGGGCTACGAAGCCGCCTTGGTCGCGGCGCAGCACGGCGCCGACGTGACGATCGTCGAGCGGGACGGCCTGGGCGGCGCCTGTGTCCTCTATGACTGCGTGCCCTCGAAGACGTTCATCGCCTCGTCCGGCGCGCTGGCGAAAATGCACGATCTCGGCGAGCTCGGCATCAACACCGACATGGCGGACACCACCGTCGACCTGCCGACCGTGCACGGCCGGGTGAAGGGTCTCGCGCTCGCGCAGTCGGCCGACATCCGCGCCCGCGTGCAGCGCGAGGGCGTTCGCGTGGTCACCGCCGAAGCCCGGTTCGCCGACGACGAGCCGGGTCTGGCCACCCACACGGTGGAGGTCACGCACTCGGACGGGACCGTCGAATCCCTGTCCGCCGACGTCGTGCTGATCGCCACCGGGGCCACGCCGCGCGTGCTGCCCGGTGCGGTGCCGGACGGCGAGCGGATCCTGGACTGGCGCCAGCTGTACGACCTCACTGAGCTGCCTGAGCACCTCGCGGTGATCGGGTCCGGTGTCACCGGGGCCGAGTTCGCCTCCGCGTACACCGAGATGGGCGTGAAGGTCACCGTCGTGTCCAGCCGCGACCGCGTGCTGCCGCACGAGGACGCCGACGCCGCCGCGGTGCTCGAAGAAGTCTTCACCCAGCGCGGCACCACGGTGGCCAAGCAGGCCCGTGCGGAACGCGTCGAGCGCACCGAGAAGGGCGTGAAAGTTCACCTGGCCGACGGTCGCGTGATCGAGGCAAGCCACGCGCTGATGACCGTCGGGTCCATTCCGAACACCGCCGACATCGGCCTCGACCGCGTCGGCATCGAGCCCGGCCCCGGCGGCTTCATCGCGGTGGACCGCGTGTCGCGCACGAGCGTCCCCGGCGTCTACGCGGCGGGCGACTGCACCGGCGTGCTGATGCTCGCGTCCGTGGCGAGCATGCAGGGCCGCATCGCGATGTGGCACGCGCTGGGCGAGGGCGTCGCGCCGATCAAGCTCAAGACCGTCGCGGCGAACGTCTTCACCCACCCGGAGATCGCGACCGTCGGCATCAGCCAGCAGGCGATCGACTCCGGCGAGGTCCCCGCGCGCACGATCATGCTGCCGCTGGCCACCAACGCGCGCGCGAAGATGGAAGGCCTGCGCCGCGGTTTCGTGAAGCTGTTCTGCCGTCCCGCCACCGGCGTGGTGGTCGGCGGCGTGGTGGTCGCGCCGTCGGCGAGCGAGCTGATCCTGCCGATCGCGCTGGCCGTGCAGAACCAGCTGACGGTGGACCACCTCGCGCTGACCTTCTCGGTGTACCCGTCGCTGTCCGGATCGATCACCGAAGCGGGCCGTCAGCTCATGCGGCACGACGATCTGGACTGATTTTCTTCGTCCGGGCAACCCCGTGCCGCACACCGCGTCTTGCGGGTTGAGGACGTGTGGCACGGGGAAGGAACAAGGGTGCGCAAGAGCGCGATTTTCGCGGTGGCGGCGGCGATCGGAGTGGCCGGGACAGCGGTTCCGGCAGTGGCGGCGGCAGACGGGCCCGCTCCGGATCCGGTGACTGTGCAGCTGAACCAGGACACAGCGGTGCTGCACGGCCAAGTGAACGCCTTCCAGCGCGGCTCCGATCCGAACCTGGCGCTCGCCTACTGTCCGGGGGCCAAGGCGGGCACGGCGGCGTTCAGCTCGCCCGCGCTGACGTTCTCCAAGTACTTCTACGGCGAGATGGTCGGCGTGAAGGCCACGATGAGCGCGAACGCGAACCTGGTGCCCGGCACCAAACCCGGCAGTTACCCGCTCACCGTCACGTGCGCCGGGAAGCAGTACACCGCGACCTTCACCGTGCCCGCCGCGCAGGTGTCGCGGGTGCCCAAGGGTGCGGCGAAAGCGGGCGACGGGAGCCTCGCCAGCTAATCGTCCAGGCTCTGGAAAAACCGCCGGAAATTGTTTCCGGCGGTTTTTTCGTTCCCGGGGCAACCCCGCGGCGGGTGGAGACGTCTTGGTTGTTGTCGGAACGAAAACGCCCGGGCCGCAGGGGGAACTGCCGGACGGGCGCGGATTCGCCGCCGTTGTCCTCGGCGGGAATCGCATTTTCATCAAGGGGAGTTGTCATGAAGCGTACCGTTATTTTCTCCACTCTGGTGGCCGCCGGAATGCTTTCGGCCGCACCGGCTTTCGCGGCCGAAGCGCCTACCGCGCCGTCCGCGGCGAGCACCGCCTCCGCGCCTGCCGCTGAGGAGCCGGCGGACGACAACGCGGGCGTGCCCAAGGCGTTCATCCGGGTGCTGCCGTCCTCCGGGCACGCCGGGGACCGCGTGACGGTGCGCGTCGGCTGCGAGGCCTCGGAAATCAAGAACCTGAACTCGGCGGCGCTGCAGTTCGGCAAGCTGCACCCGGTCGGCCCGCAGAACGACCCGTCGAAGGCCCCGGTCTCGCAGGGCACCGCGATCGTCCGCGCCGGGGTGAAGCCCGGGGCGTACCAGGTGACGTTCTCCTGCGGCAGCGCCGACCTCGCCACGAAGTTCACCGTGCTGGGCGCGAAGCCCGCCCCCAAGCCGACGCCCGCTCCCGCTCCTGCGCCGAAGCAGGTCAGCAAGGTTCCGTCCGGTGCGCCGCAGACCGGCGGCACGGACGGTCCGGTCGCGGACAACCAGTCGTCCGCCGGCCTGCCGATCGCGGCCGGCGCGATGGGCGTGCTCGCGCTCGGCGGCACCGGGCTCGTGGCGGCGCGTCGTCGCCAGCGTGGCTGACTAGTCTCCTGGGCCTGGCTGCTCTCGCGGCCGGGCCCAGGCGGATCGGGGGAAAGATGATCAGGAAGACACTCGCCGCGGCGGCCGTCGCGCTCGCCGCGCTGCTGGCCGGATGCTCCGTCAGCTCGATGACCCCGGCGCCCGTCTCCAGCGTTCCGTCCGCTTCGTCGGCCGCTATGCCGAAATCGGAACCGGTCTCGCTGGACATCCCGCGCATCGACGCGCATTCCAGTCTGGTGCCGCTCGGGCTCAATCCCGACAATTCGGTGCAGGTCCCGCCGGTCAGCAAACCGTTGCAGGCCGGGTGGTACGAAAACGGCCCGACTCCCGGCGAGGTCGGTCCCGCCGTGGTGCTCGGACACGTAGACGGAAACAAGCAAAAAGGAATCTTCTACCGGCTCAAGGAAATGAAGCCGGGAGACGACGTCGACATCGCCCGCCGCGACGGCACCACCGCGCACTTCGAGGTGACCAAAGTGGACCAGGTGCCCAAGGACGTCTTCCCGACCGACGCGGTCTACGGGGACACTTCGGATCCACAGTTGCGTCTGATCACCTGCGGCGGCGCGTTCGACCGGGCTGAGCACAGCTACGTCGACAACATCATTGTGTACGCCCACCTGGTGAACGGCGGGCATTGAGCCGGCGTTGAACAAGACGCCCCCGATTTTGTCGGTCCCCGGTGCGACACTGTGACGGTTGGCACAATTCCGGGAGGCGCGCATGATCACCAGGACTGAACCGTGGCCCGCGGGCACACCGTGCTGGGGCGACCTGATGGTGCCTGACCGCGACAAGGCGGTCACGTTCTACGAGGGTTTGCTCGGGTGGACAGTCGAATCCGGCGGCCCGGAGACCGGCTTTTACGGAATGGCGCAGGTCGCGGGAAAACCGGTGGCGGGCATCGGCCAGATCCCGCCGGAGCAGGCAGGCATGCCGCCGGTGTGGACGACGTACCTGTCAGTGTCCGATGTGGACAAAACGGTAGCCGCGATCGCGGAAGCGGGCGGGCAGGTCGTCGCACCGCCGATGGACGTCCTGACCGAGGGCCGGATGGCCATCGCGACCGACCCGACCGGGGTGGCGTTCGGACTGTGGCAGCCGGGCAGGCATTCCGGCACGCAGGCCACGCTCACGCCGGGGGCTCCCGCGTGGAACGAATGCATGACCCGGGATTTCGCCGCGGCCAAGCAGTTCTACGGGGATGTGTTCGGGTACGGCTTCGGCGACATGTCCGGGCCGGGCTTCACGTACGCGACGCTGGATGTCGACGGCCGTCCGGTCGGTGGGCTGGGCGAGCTGGCCGCGGACAGCCCTGCGCAACCCGGGTGGGTGACCTACTTCTGGACGTCGGACGCGGACGGGGCGGCGGCACGGATCCCGGAGCTGGGCGGGACGGTGGTGAGCCCGCCGGTGGACACGCCGCATGGGCGGATGGTGGTCGCGGTGGACGACCAAGGGGCGGGGTTTTCGCTGATGGCGCCCAACGACCAGTCCGGGATGCAGGACGGGTGGGGGTGAGGTTGGGGAGGTTGATGCTGGGCTTCTCGGGGCTGGCTGGGGAGGGCTGGTCGGGCGGGGAGTTGCTGGGCGCGGTTCGGGCTGGGCTGAGCCGGGTGGTGCCGGACGAGGTACCGCGCTGGGAGGGGCGTGGCCGGGCGAGGCACCGGGCTGAGCCAGGCGGTGGTGTGCGGTCTCGAGATAAGCGGCCGATCCTGCGTCGGGCTGCGGCAACGAGCCGGGCTAGCGCCGCTTTGTGCTGCGGAGTCTTGCCGTGCTGCTTGGCGCCGCACGGGGCTTGTGCCCGGGCGAGGCTGGTTGTGCCGGGTCAAGCCGGTCGGGTGCCGAGCCGAGCTGGTGCCGAGTCGTGCCGGTGCCGATGCGCGCTGTGCGATGCCGATGTTCGCTGGGACCAGCGGCGAAGGCAGTGCGTCTTGCCCACTCTCCGGGGCATCGAGCTTGCGGCAGAAGTCCGTGAGGGGAACCCCGAAGGAATCAGATTCCCTCAAGGTTCCCCTCACCGACCCTCAGCCGTCCGAGCCGCCAGCCGTCACGGCGGGCGGTCGGGAAAGCGTCACGCCATCACAACGGCAAGGCCACCAAAACCCAGCCAGCGGATCAGTCCTCCACCCAGTCGAAGGTCTTCGTCACGGCCTTCTTCCAGTTCCGGTATTCCTTCTCCCGCCGGGACTCGTCCATCGACGGATCCCACTGCTTGTCCTTGGCCCAGTTCGTCCGGATGTCGTCCTCCGACTCCCAGAACCCGACCGCCAGCCCGGCCGCGTACGCCGCGCCCAGAGCGGTCGTCTCGTTCACCACCGGGCGGATCACCGGCACCCCGAGGATGTCCGCCTGGAACTGCATCAGCAGTTCGTTCACGACCATCCCGCCGTCGACCTTGAGCGACTTCAGCGGAACACCCGAGTCGGCGTTCATCGCGTCGATCACCTCTCGCGACTGGAACGCGGTCGCCTCCAGCACGGCCCGCGAAATGTGGCCCTTGTTCACGAACCGGGTCAGCCCGACGATCGCGCCTCGCGCGTCGGAGCGCCAGTACGGCGCGAACAGGCCCGAGAACGCCGGAACGAAGTACGCGCCGCCGTTGTCGTCAACCGTTCGGGCGAATTCCTCGATCTGCGCCGCCGACGAAATCAACCCCAGGTTGTCGCGCAGCCACTGCACCAGCGAACCGGTGACCGCTACCGAGCCCTCCAGCGCGTACACCGTGTCGTTCGAGCCGATCTTGTAGCAGACCGTCGTCAGGAGGCCGTTTTCCGACAGCACCTTCTCCGTGCCGGTGTTCAGCAGCACGAAGTTCCCGGTGCCGTAAGTGTTCTTGGCTTCGCCGGGGGAGAGGCACGCCTGGCCGAACGTTGCCGCCTGCTGGTCGCCGAGGATGCCCGCGATCGGCACTTCGGCCAGTGCCCCGCGCGGGCGGACCTTGCCGTACACCTCCGACGACGACCGGATCTCCGGCAGCATCGACAGCGGAATCCCCATCTCCGCCGCGATGTCCTCGTCCCATTTCAGGGTGTCGAGGTCCATCAGCAAAGTGCGCGACGCGTTCGTCGGGTCCGTCACATGCACGCCGCCGTCGGTGCCGCCGGTCATGTTCCACAGCACCCAGGTGTCCATGTTGCCGAACACCAGATCGCCCGCCTCGGCCCTGGCCCGCGCGCCCTCGACGTTGTCGAGGATCCACTTGATCTTCGGGCCGGAGAAATACGTCGCGAGCGGGAGGCCGGTCTTCTCGCGGTAGCGCTCCTGCCCGCCGCCGAGCGCTCCCAGTTCGCCGGCGATCTTGTCGGTTCGCGTGTCCTGCCAGACAATCGCGTTATACACCGGCTTTCCGGTCTTGCGGTCCCACACGACCGCCGTCTCGCGCTGGTTGGTGATGCCCACCGCGGCGATGTCGGTCGGCCGCAGGTCGGCCTTGGCGAGCGCGCCCGCCGCGACCGCGCGGGTGTTTTCCCAGATTTCCTCGGCGTTGTGCTCGACCCAGCCCGCCTGCGGGAAGATCTGCTCGTGCTCGCGCTGGTCGACCGCGACGACACGGCCGGAGTGGTCGAAGATCATGCAACGCGTCGACGTGGTGCCCTGGTCGATCGCGGCGACATACGAAGTCATGGATTCCCTCCGGAAAGCTGGATCAGGTCAGGTTGTGCACGGCCAGGTACACCAGCGCGGCCAGCGCCGCGCCGACGAGCGGCCCGAGGACCGGCACCCACGAGTAGTTCCAGTCTGGATCGCGCTTGCCCTTGATCGGCAGCAGGAACGCGTACGCGATGCGCGGGCCGAGGTCGCGGGCCGGGTTGATGGCGTAACCGGTGGGCCCGCCGAGCGAGATGCCGATCACCAGCACGACGAACGACACCCCGGCGTAGCCGAGCGCGGTGTTGCCGAAGGTCGGCGTCCCGTCCGCGGCGGCCTTGAACGCCGGGGTCAGCAGGATCCAGGCGACGAGAACGAAGGTGCCGATGATTTCGGTCACCAGGTTCCACGCCTTGTTCCGGATCTGCGGGGCGGTGGAGAAAATGCCCAGCGTCTCCTCCGGATTCGGGTGGTCGTCGAACTGGAGCTTGTAGGTCAGCCAGCACAGCACGGCGCCGAGAATCGCGCCGAGCATTTCCCCGATCAGGTAAAACGGCACGTCCGCCCACGAAACCTTGCCCGAAATAGCCAGGCCGAGCGTGACCGCCGGGTTCAGGTGCGCGCCGGTCGGCGCGGCGAGACTGGCCCCGGCGAAAACGCCGAAAGCCCACCCGAAAGTGATGAACAGAGTTCCCGCTTGGTGTCCGTTGTTCTTGCGCAGCACCACGTTGGCCACCACGCCATTGCCCAATAACAGGAGCACTGCCGTGCCCAGCAGCTCCCAGACGATGATCGCGCCCGGACTCAGACTCTGACTCACGCTTCCCGCACCTCCACACTGGACAGTCTGTGCAGGGCCGAACACGTCCGGCCACAGCCCCGTCGCCGACCCCAGTCCGCGGCACGTTACCGCCGCGTAAGCGTGCAATCCATATGCCGGGCGAAGCAATGTGACCATGATCGTCATGGGTTCCGCCACACGTGTCACCTCGGGGTCAGCAGACGATCACGCAAGCGTGCGATGCTGGGGAAGGTGGAGCACGAGGAGGAACGAGTGGTGACGAACCCGCAGAACGGCAGCGACCCGGCCCGGCTGGGTCCGGCGGGCCGGGAGGAATCCTGGCGGCGCTTCGGCGACGAGACCTTCGACCTGGTCGTGATCGGCGGCGGCGTCGTCGGCGCGGGCACGGCGCTCGACGCGGCGACCCGGGGCCTGCGCGTGGCCCTCGTCGAGGCCCGCGACCTGGCGTCCGGCACGTCCAGCCGGTCGAGCAAGCTCTTCCACGGCGGCCTGCGGTATCTCGAGCAGCTCGAGTTCGGCCTGGTGCGCGAGGCGCTGCACGAGCGCGAGCTGATGCTGACGAAGATCGCGCCGCACCTGGTGAAGCCGGTGAGCTTCCTGTATCCGCTGACGCACCGGATCTGGGAGCGTCCGTACACCGCCGCCGGGCTGCTGATGTACGACACGATGGGCGGCGCGCGGTCCGTGCCCGGCCAGAAACATCTCACCCGGGCGGGTGCCCTCCGAATGGTCCCCGCGCTCAAGCGGTCCGCGCTCATCGGCGGCATCCGGTATTACGACGCGCAGTCGGACGACGCCCGGCACACGATGACCGTCGCGCGCACCGCCGCGCACTACGGCGCGGTGGTCCGGACCTCCACCCAGGTTGTGGGCTTCCTGCGCGAGGCGGACCGAATTTCCGGCGTGCGCGTGCGCGACGTCGAGGACGGCCGCGAGACCGAGATCCACGCCGGCGCGGTCGTCAACTGCACCGGTGTGTGGACCGACGAACTGCAGCGGCTGTCCGGCGGCCGCGGCCGGTTCCGCGTGCGCGCCAGCAAGGGCGTGCACATCGTCGTCCCGCGCGACCGGATCGTGTCGGAGTCGGGGATGATCCTGCGGACCGAGAAGTCGGTGCTGTTCGTGATCCCGTGGCGCAACCACTGGATCGTCGGTACCACCGACACCGACTGGAACCTCGACCTCGCGCATCCGGCGGCCACCAAGCACGACATCGACTACCTGCTCGAACACGTGAACTCGGTGCTTGCGACGCCGCTCACGCACGACGACATCGAGGGCGTGTACGCGGGTCTGCGGCCGTTGCTGGCCGGGGAGAGCGAAGAGACGTCGAAGCTGTCGCGCGAGCACGCGGTCGCGCGGGTCGCGCCGGGACTGGTCGCGATCGCGGGCGGCAAGTACACGACGTACCGGGTGATGGCGGCCGACGCCGTCGACGCCGCGGTGGTCGACCTTCCGGGCCGCCCGCCGTCGTCCATCACCGACAAGGTCCCGCTGCTCGGCGCGGACGGCTACCACGCGCTGGTCAACCAGGCCGATCACCTGGCCGCGGAGCACGGGCTGCACCCGTACCGCGTGCGGCATCTGCTCGACCGCTACGGCTCGCTGGTGCACGAGGTGCTGGCGCTCGCGGCGGACCGGCCGGAGCTGCTCAAGCCGATCGAGTCGGCCCCGGATTACCTCGGCGTGGAGGTCGTGTACGCGGCCAGCCACGAGGGTGCGCTGCACCTGGAGGACGTCCTCGCGCGGCGCACGCGCATCTCGATCGAGTACGCCCACCGCGGCGTCGACTGCGCCGAGCAGGTCGCCCAGCTGGTGGCCGGCGTGCTGGGCTGGTCGGAAGAGGAGACCAAGCGCGAGGTCGAGGTCTACCGGGCGCGGGTCGAGGCGGAGCGGGATTCGCAGCTGCAGCCGACGGACGAGTCGGCGGACGCGCTGCGGGCGGCGGCTCCGGAGGCCCGGGCGGGATTGATCGAGCCGGTCAGCTGAGAGCGTCGTGAGTGCCTGTCGCGGTG
>NZ_JBSHAM010000098.1:0-27181 GCF_053611505.1 Amycolatopsis sp. NPDC054798
GCTCCTCGACACGCCGACGCGATCCCGCGTTTCGGTCAGGTGGGGGAGGGCTGGTTAGCCGTAAAGGTGGAACCACTTTTGGATGCCTAGGAGGCCGTCTGGGATGAAGGGTGGGGTGGGGGTGGGGGAGAAGACCCAGGTGCGGAGGTCGGTTAGGGGGAGCCAGTGGCCTTCTACGATTTCTTCTGGCTGGTGGCGGATGGGGCCGTCGTAGCGGGCTTCGAAGGCGAAGTTGTGGCAGTGGATGGTTCCCTGGTCGTAGATCTGGGTGAAGAGGGGTTTTAGTTCCACTCCGTGGACGCCTAGTTCTTCGGCTAGTTCGCGGCGGGCGCAGTCGGCTGGGGTTTCGCCGGGGGCGACGACGCCGCCTGCCCAGCAGTCCCAGGTGGACGGGAAAGTGTCCTTGTCCGCGGTGCGGAGGTGCACGTAGACCGAGCGGCCGTCGCCCGATCGGAGCAAGACGACCCCGGCGGCGTGCCAGAGTCCTTCGGCTCGCACTCGGGAGCGGAGCACCTCGCCGACAGCGCGGCCGGTGTCGTCATAGAGGGCAACGAGTTCGTCACTGCCTGGCATGGGGGCATCGTCGCACGCGCCGAACCCGTAGGGTGGTGTGCATGCGTCGGATCATGGGAACCGAAGTCGAGTACGGCATCGCCGTGCCCGGGGACGCCACGGCGAACCCGGTGCTCACCTCGACTCAGGTGGTGCTGGCCTACGCCGCGGCTGCGGACATCCCGAGGGCGCGCCGGGCGCGCTGGGACTACGAGGTGGAGTCGCCGTTGCGCGACGCGCGCGGGTTCGACCTGACCGGGCCGGGCGGTCCGGGGCACGACCCGGACGTCGAGGACCTGGGCGCGGCGAACGTCATCCTCACCAACGGTGCGCGGTTGTACGTGGACCACGCGCATCCGGAGTACTCGGCGCCCGAGGTCACGAACGCGCGGGACGCGGTGATCTGGGACAAAGCGGGCGAGCGGGTGATGGAGGAGGCCGCGCTGAAGGCGGCCACCGTGCCGGGACAGCCGCCGTTGCAGCTGTACAAGAACAACGTGGACGGCAAGGGCGCGAGCTACGGCACGCACGAGAACTACCTGATGCAGCGGTCGACGCCGTTCACGGCGGTGATCGGCGGGCTGACGCCGTTCTTCGCGTCGCGGCAGGTGATGTGCGGTTCGGGCCGGGTGGGGATCGGGCAGCAGAGCGAGGAGGCGGGTTTCCAGCTTTCGCAGCGCTCGGACTACATCGAGGTCGAGGTCGGGCTCGAGACCACGCTCAAGCGCGGGATCATCAACACGCGCGACGAGCCGCACGCGGACGCGGACAAGTACCGGCGGCTGCACGTGATCATCGGGGACGCGAACCTGTCGGAGTACTCGACGTATCTGAAGGTCGGGACGACGGCGCTGGTGCTGGACCTGATCGAGGCAGGCGTGCGGTTCGACGACCTGAAGCTGGACGAGCCGGTGCGGGCGGTGCACAAGATCAGCCACGACCCGACGCTGAAGACGAAGGTCGAGCTGGCGAACGGGAAGAAGTTCACCGGGCTGGACCTGCAGTTCGCCTATCACGAGCTGGCGTCGGCGAACCTCGAGCGCACGGGCGCGGACGAGGCGTCGAAGGAAGTGCTGCGGGTGTGGGGCGAGATCCTGGACGCGCTGGCGCGGGATCCGCAGGAGTGCGCGGACCGGCTGGACTGGCCGGCGAAGCTGCGGCTGCTGGAGGGGTACCGGGAGCGGGACCAGCTGGCGTGGGGCGCGCCGCGGCTGCGGCTGGTGGACCTGCAGTATTCGGACGTGCGGCTGGGCAAGGGCCTGTACAACCGGCTGGTCACGCGGGGTTCGATGAAGCGGCTGGTCACCGAGGAGGAGGTGCAGGCGGCGATCACGACCCCGCCGTCGGACACGCGCGCCTACTTCCGGGGAAGGGCGCTGGAGAAGTACGCGTCGTCGATCGCGGCGGCGTCGTGGGATTCGGTGATTTTCGACGTGGGCCGGGAGTCGCTGGTGCGGATCCCGACGCTGGAGCCGTTGCGGGGGACGAAGGCGCACGTCGGGAAGCTGCTGGACGCGGCGGCGACGGCGGAGGAGCTGGTGGAGGCGATCACCGGTTCGGACTAGCGCGATCCCGGCGTTTCGGGCCGGTTGAAGGCCCTTTTCGTCGGTACCGCTGGGTAGGCTAGGGAACATCGGCCAGACCGGGAGGCGAGATGGCGCAGGAGAAGATCGAGAAGCACGGCGGCGGCGATTCCGACGAGGAGTTCGACGACGCCGGCGGGGCGGGCCAGGAGCGGCGGGAGAAGCTCGGCGAGGACGTGGACACGATCCTCGACGAGATCGACGACGTGCTGGAGGAGAACGCCGAGGACTTCGTCCGCGCTTACGTGCAGAAGGGCGGCGAGTAGCCGCCTGCCCGTCGCGGCCGTCCCGGATGCGGGGCGGTGCGGCGGGCGCGCTGGGCCGGAGGTTTCGCGCGGTGGCGCCGGGGGCAGGTTGTGCTCGGCGTTGCCGGGCACAGGATGAGATGGGAACCGAGAGCACGTATGGACAACACCTCCTCTGGGGCGGGTTTTTCCGGGCCCGGACTGCCGTCGGCCTACTTTTCGCCGACGACGTCGTCGTTCGCGGATTTCGTGCGCGCGACCGCGCCGGAGCTGCTGCCGGCGCGGCGGGTGCCCGCGGGTGAGCTGGACGTGCCGCACGGCACGACGATCGTGGCGGTCGCGTTCGCCGGCGGGGTGCTGATCGCCGGGGACCGGCGGGCGACGTCGGGGAACCTGATCGCGAGCCGGGACATCGAGAAGGTGCACGTCACGGACGAGTACTCGGCGGTGGGCATCGCGGGGACTGCGGGGCTGGCCGTGGAGATGGTCCGGCTGTACGCGGTGGAGCTGGCGCATTACGAGAAGATCGAGGGCGTTTCGCTTTCGCTGGACGGCAAGACGAACAAGCTGGCCGGGATGGTGAAGGCGAATCTGGAGATGGCGATGGCGGGTCTCGCCGTCGTGCCGCTGTTCGTCGGGTACGACCTGGAGGCCGAGGACGCGAAGCACGCGGGCCGGATCGTGTCGTACGACGCCGCGGGCGGGCGGTACGAGGAGCACGCCGGGTACGCCAGCGTGGGTTCGGGTTCGCTGTTCGCGAAGTCGTCGCTGAAGAAGCTGTACGACCCGGACGCGGATGCGGACGCGGCGGTGCGGACGGCGCTGGAGGCGTTGTACGACGCGGCGGACGACGACACCGCGAGCGGCGGGCCGGACATGGTGCGGCGGATTTTCCCGAACGTCATCACCATCACCGCGGAGGACGGTGCGGTGGTGCTGCCCGCGGAGCGGACGGGTGCGGTGGCCGAGGCTGTGGTGGCGGGGCGCGCTGAGCGCAATCACCACCGGCCGGTGTGAGGCCGCCGATGTCCGCTGAATCAATGACTGCCGAGTTTTCGGAGAACGTGGAGCCGACACCGTGACGATGCCGTTGTATGCCTCTCCCGAGCAGTTGATGCGGGAGCGTTCCGAGCTGGCGCGCAAGGGGATCGCGCGGGGCCGGAGCGTGGTTGTGCTGAAGTACGCGGGCGGCGTGCTGTTCGTGGCGGAGAACCCGTCGGCGACGCTGCACAAGGTTTCCGAGATCTACGACCGGATCGGGTTCGCCGCGGTGGGCCGGTATTCGGAGTTCGAGAACCTGCGGGTGGCGGGGATCCGGCACGCGGATCTGAAGGGCTACCAGTACGACCGGCGGGATGTGAGCGCTCGTGCGCTGGCGAACGCCTACGCGGCGACGCTGGGCAGCATTTTCACCGAGCAGCTGAAGCCGTTCGAGGTCGAGGTGTGCGTGGCCGAGGTCGGGGCGACCGCGGCGGAGGACCAGCTGTACCGGTTGACGTTCGACGGGTCGATTTTCGACGAGTCGCCGTTCGTGGTGATGGGCGGGCAGACGGAGCCGATCAGCACGAAGCTGAAGGACGTCGTGGATCCGGAGCACGATCTGCGGACGGCGCTGGCGACGGCGATCGAGGGGTTGCGGGCGACCGCGGCGTCGTCGAACGGGAACGGGTCGGCGGCCGAGGCGGAGATCAAGCTCGAGGTCGCGGTGCTGGACCGGGCGAAGCCGCGGCGGGCGTTCCGGCGGTTGTCGGGGGCGGCGCTGGAGGCGTTGCTGCCGGAGAAGGCGGAGCCTGCCGAGAAGCCGGACGAGGACGCCAAGGACGGCAAGGACGATTCCGACAAGGGCTCGGCCGAGAAGGAATGACGCAGCGCACTGCGGGCCGCCGGGGAAATCCCGGCGGCCCGCGGTCGTTTTCGGGAATACTGGCGGGATGACGTGTGCGCTGGTGACCCCGTGGTGGCGTCGGCGCGTCGCCGGGGACGGTTCCGCTGCGGGCGGTGTGGTCCCGACGGCGATTCTCGACTGGCGCGATCCGCTCGTGCAGGACTTGGTGCGGGCGACGGCGGCTGAGGATCGGCTTGCCGGGTTGCGGGCCGCGCACCGGGTGATCGCCGGGTCGGTGCGGCCGGTGTACGCGGTGCAGGAGCGGCAGCCGATCTCGCGGACGCTGCGGCGCGGGCGGGGTTCGTGCAGTCAGCGGCTGGCGATTCTGGAGGGAGTCGCGCGGGCGCAGGGGATTCCGACGCGGGTGCGGGGTCTCGTCGTGGACGGCCGGTTCTGGTATCCGCGGTTTCCTCGGCTGAAGTTCCTGGTGCCGTCGCGGGTTTTGGTGGCGTGGCCGGAGTTCGAGGTCGCGGACGCCTGGGTGCCGGTCGGGGAGCTGTTCGGGCCGTTGACCGAGCTGGCGGCGAGTCCGGGATTCTCCAATGACAGCGGGGAAACGTTGTTCGACGCGGTGTCGCGAACGGCGATCGACTGGGACGGCGTCACCTGCGAGGTCGGCGGAGCGTGCGACCTGTCCGCGACGGTGCTGGCGGATCTGGGCCGTTTCGATTCGCGAGACGACCTGTTCCGGCGGCACGGGCAAACGCTGTCCGCGCCGTTCACGACGCTCGTCGACCCGGTGCTGAGCCGGTGGGCGCCGAGTCAGAGCGCTTCCAGCCGCTGACGCAGATGGGCGCGCTCCGGCTCGGTTCCCGCGCTGGCCAAAGCTTCCTGGTACGCCGCCGCTGCTTCGTCGTTGCGGCCGAGGCGGTGCAGCAGGTCTCCGCGAGCCGCGGCGTACGGGTGGTAGCCCTGCAGCCGAGGTTCGTCGGCTAGCCCGTCCAGGAGTTCCAGCCCGGCTTCGGGTCCGTCGCGCATCGCCACCGCGGCCGCGCGGTTGAGCGCGACGACCGGCGTCGGCGTGAGGGTCAGCAGGATGTCGTACAGCGCGACGATCTGCGGCCAGTCGGTGCGGGCGACGTCCGGTGCTTCGGCGTGGAGCGCGGCGATCGCCGACTGCACTCCGTACGGCCCGGGCGGGCCGCCGGTGAGCGCGACCGGCACCAGCGCGCGGCCTTCGTCGATCAGCGCTGCGTCCCAGTACGTCCGGTCCTGGTCTTCGAGCAGGACGAACTCGCCGTCCGGGCCGGTGCGCGCGGCGCGGCGGGCGTGGACCAGCAGCAGAAGCGCCAGCAGGCCGGTGGTTTCGCGTTCGCCGGGCAGCAGGCGGTGCAGGATCCGCGCCAGCCGGATGGCTTCCCCGGCCAGGTCCGGACGCTGGATGTCCGGGCCGGAGCTGGCCGCGTAGCCCTCGGTGAACAGCGAATACAGCACCTGCAGCACGCCGGGCAGCCGGGCGCGCAGTTCGTCGCCGGAGGGGACGCGGAACGGGATGCGGTGGTCGCGGATCCGGTTCTTGGCCCGCACGATCCGCTTCGCCATCGTCGCGGTCGGCACGAGGAACGCCCGCGCCACCTCCGGAGTCGTGAGCCCGGCCAGGCAGCGCAGCGTGAGCGCCAGCCGGTCTTCGGCGGCCAGCGCGGGATGGGCGCAGGTGAAGAACAGCTGGAGCCGGTCGTCGGGAAGGTCGCCGTCGGCCCCGGGCAGCGGTGCGGGGTCGGTGCGGTCGGATTCCGCTTGCAGGACAGCGAGTTTCGCCGCGTACGCCTGGTTCCGGCGGAGCCGGTCGACGGCCTTGCGGCGCGCGGTGGTCATCAGCCACGCGCCCGGTTTCGGCGGGACGCCGTCCACCGGCCAGCGCACCAGCGCGGCTTCCACGGCTTCGGCGGCGACCTCCTCGGCGAGGTCGAGGTCGCCGAAACGGCGGACCAGCGCGCCGAGCAGGCGGCCGTGCTCCTCGCGGAACACGGCCGCCACGGACGCTCGCGCGTCAGGCATCGAAATCGGCGATCGGGCGGACCACGACCGAACCGTCGCGCGAACCCGGGCAGCGGGCCGCCCAGTCGAGCGCCGCGTCGAGGTCCGGCACGTCCAGCACGTAGAACCCGCCGAGCAGCTCGCGGGTCTCGGCGAACGGGCCGTCGGTGGTGATCGAACGCTCGCCGTCCGGGCCGACCCGCACCTTGGTCGCGGTGACGAGATCGGCGAGCGATTCCCCGCTGACGAACACCCCCGCGTCGCGGACTTCCTTGTCGTAGGCCATCCAGTCGCTGGGCTCGCAGCCGGCGGCTCCGCCCTGCTCGGTGGCCGCGGAAGCGTGGATCAGCAGCAGGTACTTCATGGTCGGGCTCCTTCGTCGGTCGCTGCGGCCGTGGTGCCGCACTGACCTCACCACGAACGGCGCCCGCCCGGATGGACAGGGCCCGGAAGATATTTTTCCGGGCCCGTCCTCAGGAGGCGGCAGGAGCGGCGCGGAAGTTCTGATCGGCGAAGGCGAGCATGTAGGGGAGCGTCGCGCGAGCGGTGTGCCAGGTGTGGTTGAACCCGCGTTCGGCGTGCACCACGACCTCCTGGCCGCGCCGCTGCAGCGACCCGGCGATGCGGTGCGCGGTCGCGACGTCGGTCGGCGCGCCGGTGCCGACGGTGAGCATGACCGCGAGCTTCTGCGGGAACGGCATCGTCGGGATGTAGCGGCGCGGGGTGTTCGCCGCGATCGCGGCCTGGTTGCCGCCGAGGACGCCGACCGAATCGTTCAGGTCGTCATACGGCAGCGAGATCAGCAGCGTGCCGAACTCGTCGAGGTGGTGCAGCCCGATGTTGAGCGCGCCGAAGCCGCCGCCGGACATGCCGCCGAGCGCGCGGTGTCCGCGGTCGGGGACTGTGCGGTAGTGCTTGTCGACCGAGGGCACGATGCTGCTGGCGAGGTACGTCTCCAGCTGCGGGCCGCCCGGGACGTTGAGGCATTCCCAGTCGGTGCTCGGCCGGTTGGCGGTGAGGTCGACGCTCACGATGATCATCGGCTGGATCACGTGCGCGTCCTCGAGGCTCTTGAGCGTCTGCGGCGCGGAGCCGGAGGTGAGCCAGTCGCGCGGGCCGCCGTAGGGGTAGCCGTGGATGAGGTAGACGACCGGGTAGCGCTTGGCCGCGTTCGCCGGGTCGCGGTAGCCGGCCGGGAGGACCACGTAGTTCTCGCCGTTCGACACGCCGTGCGCCGGGTCGGGCACGTTCAGCACCTCGGTGCCGCCGTTGGCTCCGGACGGGGGACGGCTGGCCGCGGGGGAGCTGCCGCTGGCCTTTCCGGAGGGCCGGTCCGGGGCGCTGGGGTCCGCGCTGTCGGCCGGATCGTCGCTGCCGCTGCGCAGCAGCGTGCCCGCGACGTTCATCGCGCCGCCGCCGCGCTGCAGCAGCCTGCCGAGGTCGCTGGGCGTGCGGACGTAGCCGACGTAGCTGTTCACCGCGGTGACCGCGGCGACCAGGAACAGCGCGATCGAGCCGCTGATGCCCCAGCGGCGCACGCGGCGGTGGTGCGCGAGCGCGATGGTGACGGCGAGGATCGCGGCGGCGGCCCCGGCGGCGGACAACCACAGCAATGGGGATTCGAGCGGCCCGAGGTCCCTCGCTTGGGAGGTGACCGACGGGGGCAGGACGGGGTCGACAGCCTGCGGCAGCATCTGGATCATCCGCGGCCCGCCGGAATCGGGCAGCTGCGACCGCGGGAGGAAAAACGCACTGAGAAGACCCCTGCCGTGAACTCGCGCGGACAGGACAGTCCGCACCTCGAAGATCACGCTAGGGACGGCTGGCTGTGGATTCGTTGAGAAAAGGTAAAGGAATGGTCAAGAACTGTTGCGCCGCGGGCGAGCGGACGGTAAGCGCGCAGGTCAGCGCCGGGTCGAAAAGAGCGGTGAGCTGAAGAACACGGTGCCCGGCCGAACGCCCCCGGAGGGACCTTAGGGCACGACGCGGTCAGGAGTCACTGTCCGGATTCCGGTAGACGGTCAGCGCGCTCGGCCGCGACCGGAACCGGAACTCCCGGCCGAGCGGCCCGACCTCGCCGTCGGTGGCGACCCGGCGGTTCCCGTCGAGCAGCCGGACGTGCAGTTCCGGCAGGTCCCGCTGCCGGTAGACGTGGCTCGCGTGCAGGCTGTTGGTGAGGCTCGCGGCCACGAACCGGATCCGCGACCAGCGCACGTCCGCCCGCACGTACCGGACGTCGAGCAGGCCGGTGTCGAGCGCCGGGCGCCGCGAGGGCGCGAAACCCTTCGGCGCGTACGTGCCGTTGCCGACGAAGATCAGCCACACCTGCGTCGGCTTCCCGTTCAGCTGGACCCGCAGCGGTTTCGCGCGCCGCAGCGTGCGCACCAGTGCGATCGCCGCGGACGGCCACTTCGGGAACCGGCTCTGCAGCTTTTCCCGCAGCCGCACCATCTCCGGGTACCCGCCGAGGCTGGCGGTGTTGACGAACCAGCGGTGCTCGGGCCCGCCGGAGCCGTCGATCTCGACCTCGGCCAGGTCGATGCCGACCGCGTGCCCGCCCTCGGTCGCCTCGTCCGCGTCCGGCATCGAGCGGACCCCGACGTCGCGGGCGAAGTGGTTGAGCGTCCCGGCCGGGATCAGCGCGAGCGGCAGCCCCCGTTCGGCGGCGACCGACGCCACGGCCGCGACCGTGCCGTCCCCGCCCGCCACGCCGAGCGCGCGGACCGACCCGTGCGCTTCGATCTCGTCGGCCAGCTGCTCGCGCAGATCCCGCGACGGGTCCGGATAGACCAGCGACGCCTTCGGCCAGGCATAGCGGACGTCCTCGGTCGGGTCCAGCCCGTTGATGCCCGAATTCGGGTTCACCAGCGCCAGCATGTCCTCGCCGTCGCGCATCTCCGGCGCTTCGGCCGGATGGGCGGTGCGGGCGCGGGCGTCCGGGTGCAGCGGCCACCAGTGCCGGGTCAGCACGGCGACCCCGGTCCCGATCGCCAGCCCCGCCGCGACGTCGCTCGGCCAGTGCACGCCGGTGTGGATCCGCGAGTACGCGACCGCCCCGGCGAGCGGGACGAGCGCGAGCCCGGCCCGCGGCGACTCCATCGCGACCGCGGTCGCGAACGCCGCCGCCGAAGCCGAATGCCCGGACGGGAACGACGACGACGTCGGCCGTTTGCGCAGCTGACGGTGCGCGGGAATCTCCTCCTCGGCCGGACGGCGGCGCGGGAACAGCGGCTTCGCGACCAGGTTCGCCGCGGCGCTCGCCCCCGCGATGGCCGCGATCCCGCGCAGCGCGCCCCGCCGCGCCGGGCCCTTCCGGACCGCGAGCACAGCCGCCACGCCCCACCAGAGCCGGGATTTGTCCGCGCTTCGGGACAACGCGGTCACCACGTCGTCCGCCCGCGTGCGAGGAAGCGCCGCACTGTGCCGCATCAAGGCCCGATCCCGTCGCCCTACCTGCCGGAATGCCCGGCCGACCTGCTGGAACACTCTCGTCCACCTCCGCTGGCCGCGCCGGAGCCGCACCCGGTCCCGGCGACCGGTTTCCGCCGCATTGTCACCACTTGCAACGTACCGACCGCGTGTCGCCGCCCGAACGGCGCACCTTCCGCGGGGGTCCAGCGCCTACTCTGGTGGGATGCAGCGGCGGATCTTTGGCATCGAGACCGAGTTCGGGGTCACGTGCACCTTTCACGGCCAGCGCAGGCTCTCGCCCGACGAGGTCGCGCGCTATCTCTTCCGGCGGGTCGTCTCCTGGGGACGCTCGTCCAACGTGTTCCTGTCCAACGGCTCCAGGCTCTACCTCGACGTGGGCTCGCACCCGGAGTACGCGACGGCCGAATGCGACGACCTCACCCAGCTCGTCACGCACGACAAAGCAGGCGAACGGATCCTCGAGGACCTCCTCGTGGACGCCGAGCGCAGGCTCGCGGACGAGGGCATCGGCGGCGACATCTTCCTGTTCAAGAACAACACCGACTCGGCGGGCAACTCCTACGGCTGCCACGAGAACTACCTGGTGACCCGTGCCGGGGAATTCTCCCGGATCGCCGACGTCCTGCTGCCCTTCCTCGTCACCCGCCAGCTCATCTGCGGGGCGGGCAAGGTCCTGCAGACCCCGCGCGGCGCGGTCTACTGCCTCTCCCAGCGCGCCGAGCACATCTGGGAAGGCGTCTCCAGCGCCACCACCCGGTCCCGGCCGATCATCAACACCCGCGACGAACCCCACGCCGACGCCGAGCGCTACCGGCGCCTGCACGTCATCGTCGGCGACTCCAACATGGCCGAGCCGACCACGATGCTGAAGGTCGGATCGGCGCACCTGGTGCTCGAGATGATCGAGGCCGGGGTCCAGTTCCGCGACTTCACCCTGGACAACCCGATCCGGGCGATCCGCGAGATCAGCCACGACCTGACCGGACGCCGCCAGGTCCGGCTGGCCGGCGGGCGCGAGGCGTCCGCGCTGGACATCCAGCGGGAGTATCACGCGCGGGCCGTGCAGCATTTGAAGGAAAACGGGTCCACCCCGGCGAACGAGCGGGTCGTGGAGCTGTGGGGTCGCGCGCTGGAGGCGGTCGAGGAACAGGACTTCAGCAAGATCGACACCGAGATCGACTGGGCGATCAAGCACCGGCTGGTCGAGCGGTACCGGGCCAAGCACGACCTGGATCTGTCCAGTCCCCGGGTGGCGCAGCTGGATCTGGCGTACCACGACATCCGGCGCGGGCGGGGGATTTTCGACCTGCTGCAGCGGAAGGGGCTGGTGCGGCGGGTCACCGACGACGGCGAGATCGAGGCGGCGAAGGACACTCCGCCGCAGACTACCCGGGCGAAGTTGCGTGGGGACTTTATCGCGGCGGCGCAGGCTGCTGGGCGGGACTTCACGGTGGACTGGGTGCATTTGAAGCTGAACGACCAGGCCCAGCGGACTGTGCTGTGCAAGGACCCGTTCCGGTCGGTGGATGAGCGGGTGGAGAGGTTGATCGGGTCGCTGTAATTTGGCACCGACTCCGTCGGCGCGTGCGGGATCGCCTTGAAGTCGGCGTGCGAAGGGCGATGCGCCCGGCCTGGGGGCCGTGCACATCGCCCTTCGCACGCCGACGCGATCCCGCGGTGGCACTCGGGTGAGAGGTGAAGTGCCGGGGCGGCGGGGCGGGAAAGCGTTGCGGGCAGCGGAGAAACCGACGAAAGTCGTCAGCCGGGTGGGGCAGGATCTCCGCATGCGTGCGTTTCGGAGGGTGCTGGTCCTCGTAGCGGTGCTGTCGGTGGGGTTGGGTGGGGTGGCTGCGGCATCTTCGTTGCCGTCGTGGCGGCTTTTGCCTACGGGGACGGCAGCGCAGTTTCGTGGGTTGTCTGCGGTGAGCGAGCGGGTCGCTTGGGTCAGCGGGACTCAGGGCACTGTGCTGCGGACGGTTGACGGCGGGGGCACGTGGGCGCCGGTTGGGCCGCCGGGTACCAGGAAGCTCGAGTTTCGCGATATCGAGGCGTTCGACGCGGAGCGCGCTGTGGTGTTGTCGATCGGGCCTGGGGCGGATTCCCGGGTTTACCGCACCGACGACGGTGGCGAGCATTGGCGGCAGACGTTCAGCAATCCTGATTCCGCGGCGTTTTACGACTGTCTTGCGTTTTTCGACCCGTGGCGCGGTCTCGCGATGAGCGACCCGGTCGGCGGGAAATTCCGGGTGCAGGCCACTTTTGACGGCGGGCGTAGCTGGCGGCAGGTTCCGGAGGACGCGTTCCCGGCCGCGGAGCCTGGAGAGGCTGGGTTCGCCGCTAGCGGGCAGTGCATCACCACGTCTGGGCCGTTTGACGCGTGGCTCGCTACTGGCGGCGGGGCGCATGCGCGTGTTCTGCACTCTGGGGACGGCGGGCGGCACTGGAGGGCGGCTGAGACGCCGTTGCCCAGCAGTGCGTCGGCTGGGGTTTTCGCGGTGGCGTTTCGTACGCCGTGGCAGGGGGTGGCGATCGGCGGGGACTACGCCAATCCGACTGCGGCTGGTCCGGCTGTGGCGGTGAGCCGCGACGGCGGGAGCAGCTGGCGCACGCCGCCGGAGCATCCCGCCGGGTACCGTTCCGGGCTCGCCTGGCGCGGTGGCACTGTGATGGCTGTCGGGCCTGGCGGGAGCGATCTGAGCCGCGACGCGGGCAGACACTGGGTTTCGTTCGATAAGGGCAGCTTCGACACGGTCGACTGCACGTGGTCCGGTGCGTGCTGGGCCAGCGGAGCCAAGGGGCGCGTGGCGAAGCTGGTTCCGTAAGAGGGAAGCCGTTCCGGGCAGGGAAGCCGCCCGGAACATCGGTGCGTGACAAGACCGGTGCGGAGGGTCCCCTCGCGGCACCGCGTTCTGACCAGGCGCGACGCGCGCGGGGCGGACCTCGCGATCGCGCTGGACGGGGAGAGCTAGAGTCGTCTGGTGTCCACCGCACGCGCCGAACGGCTGGTCAACCTCGTGCTGGCCCTTCTCTCCACCCGGCAGTACCTCACCGCGGAGCGGATCCGCGGGATCGTGCCCGGGTACGCCGACGCGGCCAGCGACGACGCCTTTTTCCGCACCTTCGAGCGGGACAAGACCGAACTGCGGGAACTCGGCATCCCGCTCGAGACCGGCCGCAACTCCGTCTTCGACCCGGTCGAGGGCTACCGCATCGCCCGCCGCGACTACGAACTCGGCGAGATCGACCTCGCCCCGGACGAGGCGGCGGCCGTCGGGCTCGCGGTCCGGCTCTGGGATTCGCCGGAACTCACCGGGCAGGCCCAGGGAGCGCTGGTGAAACTGCGCGCGGCCGGTGTCGAGGTCGACGACCAGGCTCCGACCGTCATCGAGCCGCGGGTGCGCGCCGAACCGGCGTTCGCGCCGATGCTCGCCGCCGTCCAGGCCGGGCAGGCGGTCCGCTTCGAATACCGGCGCAGCGGGTCGCCCGAGCGCCGCATCCGCACGCTCGAACCGTGGGGCGTCGTGTCCTGGCGGGCCCGGTGGTACGTCGTCGGGCACGACCGCGACCGGGACGCGCCCCGGTGCTTCCGGCTTTCCCGCGTCACCGGAAAGGTGGCCGCGATCGGGAAACCGGGTGCGGTGGCGCGGCCCGAAGGCGTCAACCTGCTGAAGCTCGTGTCGGTGACCGGAGGCAGCGAAGACCCGGCTCCGGTGACCACCGCCCGGCTGTGGATCGCCGACGGGCGCGCCGCGGGAGTCCGCCGCCGCGGCGACGTCGTGGGCCGCGAAACCATCGCCGGCGAGGAAGGCGACGTGATCGAGATCGGCCTGTACTTCCCGGAATCGGCCGCCGACTGGATCGCCGCGCAAGGCCCGGACGTGCTCGTGCTCGAACCGGACGTGCTGGCCAAATCCGTGCAGCACCGGCTCGAAGCCGTCCTCGCCCGCGCCGGACAGGGGAGCGCGCGATGACCGCCTCCGGCGAACGCATGCCCAGGCTGCTCGCCCTCGTGCCCTACCTGCTGGCCCGCCCCGGCATCCGGATCGACGAGGCCGCCCAGGACTTCGACGTCACCCCGCGCCAGCTGCGCAAAGACCTCGAACTGCTGTGGATGTGCGGCCTGCCCGGCTACGGCCCCGGCGACCTCATCGACCTGTCCTTCGAGGGCGACACCATCGTCGTCACCCACGACGCCGGGATGAGCCGCCCGCTGCGCCTCACCGGCGGCGAAGCCACCGCGCTGCTGGTCGCGCTGCGCGCGCTCGCCGAGACCCCGGGCGTGGTCGACGGCGACGCGGTCCGCCGCGCCATCGCCAAAATCGAGGACGCCGCCGGACAAGCCCGCCCAGCCGGGGTCGTCGTCGGGGGAGGCGTGCGGGAAGGAGCCCGCGCCGCCCGCACCCGCGAGACCGTCGCCGGCGCGCTGCAAGAAGGCCGCGCGCTGCGGATGCGCTACTACACCGCCTCGCGCGACCAGATCACCGAACGCACCGTGGACCCGATGCGGCTCGTCATCGTCCAAGGCGTCGGCTACCTCGAAGCGTGGTGCCGTCGTGTCGAAGGGGTCCGCCTCTTCCGCCTCGACCGGGTGGACGCGCTCACCGTATTGGACGAACCCGCAGCTCCGCCCGCCCACGCGCGGCCCACCGACCTGTCCGACGGCGTGTTTTCCGCCCGTCCCGATCAGCGGGTCGCCCATCTCGTGCTCGACCCCGACGCCCGCTGGGTCGCCGAGTACTACCCGTGCGAGGAACTCGCCGAACTCGACGGCGGACGGCTGCGCATCGCGATGCGCTACAGCGACGAGCCCTGGATGGTCCGGCTCGTGCTCAGCCTCGGCGGGGAAGCCCAGGTGGAGAGCCCCGCCACACTCGCCGAGGCCGTCGGTCGCCGAGCCGCCGACGCCGTGGCGCGTGCCCGTCACCTCACGTCCATCTCCGACCGATAAGGTGGTTTTCGTGCCGTACCTGCCCGTCTATGTGCTGATCGCGGCCGGCCTGCTCGTCCTGGCCCTGCTGCTGGTACGGACCGCCGGAGTCTTGCGCCGCTTCCGCCGCACCGTGAGCATGGTCAGTGCGGGCACCCACGACCGGACCGGACTGCTCCGGGCCCGGTCCGCGGCACTTCGTGTGGCCGTGGCCGAACGCCGCCCGGCGCCCGGCAACAAGTAACATCAGCACAGACCCCAGACAAGGAGGGCAGACGACCATGAACGCGCTGCAGCCGTGGCACATCATCGTTCTGGTGCTCGTGGTGGTTCTGCTGTTCGGAGCGAAGCGGCTCCCGGACGCGGCCCGGTCCATCGGCAAGTCCATGAAGATCTTCAAGGCCGAGACCAAGGACCTGACCGGCGAGCAGAAGGCCGAAGCCGAGGCCGAGTCCGCCGACACCCGGCACATCGCCGCCCCCGCGCCCGCGCAGACCGCGCAGGACAAGCAGGTCGCCGACCTCCAGCGCCAGCTCGACGAACTGAAGAAGCAGCAGGCGGCCTCGGCCGACCAGCCGCAGAAGAACGCGAGCTGACCCTCCGCGCGCACCACCCGGTCCCCGGTCCACGGCGGCGCGCCGGCGAGGCGCGCCCCGCTGGGCTCTGACGAGAACGGAACGACCAGTGGCGGAAGCCGCCAACGGCAACGGCAGCCGGTCCAGCAAGCGGAGCCGGCGCAGCCGTCGGAAAAACCCCGACGGCACGATGACGCTCATCGAGCACATCTACGAGTTCCGCCGCCGGCTCGGCTGGGCGGTCTTTTTCGTCGTCATCGGCGCGATCTTCGGGTTCATCTGGTTCGGGCAGCGGTTCGGCCCGATCCCGTCGCTCGGCGACATCATGACCCACCCGTACTGCGCCATCCCGGCCTCGCAGCGGTTCGGCGGCGAATCCGGCTGCCGGCTGCTGCAGACCGTCCCGTTCGAAGTCTTCATGCTCCGGCTGAAGGTCGGCGTCGCGGCGGGCGCGGTCCTGCTGTCCCCGGCCTGGCTCTACCAGCTGTGGGCGTTCATCGCCCCCGGCCTCTACGCCAAGGAGCGCAAGTACGCGCTGACCTTCGTCGGCTTCGCCTCGGTCCTCTTCGCCGCCGGCGCGGTGCTGGCCTACCTGCTCGTCCCGCACGCGCTGGCGCTCCTGGCCGGGTTCGGCCAGGACCAGTTCGTCACCGCCCTCACCGGTGACAAGTACATCTCGTTCATCCTGTCGCTGCTGGTGATCTTCGGCGTCAGCTTCGAGTTGCCTCTGCTCGTGGTGATGCTCAACCGCGTCGGCGTGCTCAAGTACCAGCAGCTCAAGAAGTGGCGCCGCGGCATCGTGTTCGCGCTGTTCGTGTTCGCCGCGTTCGCCACCCCCGGCTCGGACCCGTTCTCGATGCTCGGCCTCGCCGGCGCGCTCACCCTGCTGTTCGAGCTGTCGATCCAGATCGCCCGCTTCCACGACCGCAAGCTCGACCGCGTCCGCCACGACGAGGGCTGGGACCAGCTCGCCGACGACGAGCCCGCGCCGTTCAACTACACGCCGAGCACCGTCGACGAGGACCAGCCGGCCGTGAAACGCCCGACCGGCAACTCCACCGACGACATCACCTGACCGTGGGACTGAACGCAGCACTGGCCGTGCACCCGGCCTCCGGTCGCGGCGCCGCGGCCCGCGCCGCCGAAGCGGTCGCGGCGCGGCTCCGGCCCGCCGTCGACCGGCTCGACCTCCTCACCGCCACCAGTGTCGAGGAATCCCGCGCGCTCATGCGGTCCTCGCACGCCGAAGGCCTCGACGTGCTGATCGTCCTCGGCGGCGACGGCGCGGCCCACCAGGGCGTCCAGTTCTGCGCCGACCACGGCGTCGCGCTCGGTCTCGTCCCCTCCGGCACCGGCAACGACCTCGCCCGCGCCCTCGGCGTCCCCGCCGACCCGCGCGCCGCCGCCGACGCCCTCGCGAAAGCCCTGCGAGCCGGGCACCGCCGCAGCGTCGACCTCGGCCGCGCCGGCGACACCTGGTTCGCCACCGTGCTGTGCGCCGGATTCGACGCCGCCGTCAACGCCCGCGCGAACGCGATGCGCTGGCCCGCCGGACCCCGCCGCTACGACCTGGCGATCCTCGCCGAGCTCGCCGCGTTCAAGCCCCGCCCGAGCGTCGTGCACACCGACCACGGCGCCTTCTCCGGCGATTCGAGCCTCATCGCCGTCGGCAACACCCCGTACTACGGCGGCGGCATCCCGATCTGCCCGGACGCCGACCCCGGCGACGGCCTCTTCGACGTCACCGTCATCGGCGCCCCCGGCCGCGCCCGCCTGCTGCGGATGCTCCCGCAGCTGCGCACCGGCGAACACGTGCACAAGGACAGCGTCGAAACCTTCCGCACCCGCACCCTCCGGATCGAAGCGCCCGGCTGGCCGGTCTACGCCGACGGCGAAGACCTGGGCCAGGCTCCGGTCGAAGCCACCTGCGTGCCCTCCGCGCTCACCGTCGTCGCGCCGGTGCCGTGACCGGCGGCACGCCGCGTGCGGAATGTCAGGGGCGTGTGGAACCCTGAAGGGGTGGCCACTAGCCCTTCACCATCGCCGGCCGAGGCCTACGCTGCCTCCCGTCGCCGCGCCAAGCACCCCCAGCTGACCCGGTTTTCCGCCGAATCGGCCTTCGAATTCGACGATTTCCAGATCCGCGGCTGCGAAGCGCTCGAAGAGGGCCACGGCGTCCTGGTCTGCGCCCCCACCGGAGCCGGCAAGACCGTGGTCGGCGAGTTCGCCGTCCACCTCGCCCTCGCCGAGGGCCGCAAATGCTTCTACACCACGCCGATCAAGGCCCTGTCGAACCAGAAGTACGCCGACCTCGTCGAACGCTACGGCAACGACGCCGTCGGCCTGCTCACCGGCGACACCTCGATCAACGGCAACGCCCAGGTGGTCGTCATGACCACCGAGGTGCTCCGCAACATGCTCTACGCCGGCAGTTCCGCCATCCCCGAACTCGGCTACGTCGTCATGGACGAGGTCCACTACCTCGCCGACCGCTTCCGCGGCGCGGTCTGGGAGGAAGTGATCCTCCACCTGCCCGACCACGTCCGCGTCGTCGGCCTGTCCGCCACGGTCAGCAACGCCGAGGAATTCGGCGAATGGCTCGTCGAGGTCCGCGGCGACACCACCGTCGTCGTCGACGAGCACCGGCCGGTCCCGCTCTGGCAGCACATGCTGGTCGGCAACCAGCTGCTCGACCTGTTCGCCGGGCAGAACGAAGCCGACCCGGGCGAGCAGCTGCGGATCAACCCCACGCTGCTGCGCAAAACCGACGAGATGGGCCGGTTCGCGCCCAGCTTCCGCGGACCCCGCGGCGGCCGGAGGGGCGGCCCGCCGCGCGGGCCCAGGTTCCGCCCGCCCTCGCGCGTGGACGTGGTCGAACGGCTCGACCACGCGGGGCTGCTGCCCGCGATCGTGTTCATCTTCTCCCGCGCCGGCTGCGACGCCGCGGTCTCCCAGTGCGTCCGCTCCGGCCTGCGGCTCAACGGCCCCGAACAGGTCGAGGAGATCCGCCGGATCGTCGACGCCCGCACCGCCGATCTGCCCGAGGGCGACCTCGGCGTCCTCGGCTACTGGGAATGGCGCGAAGCGCTCGAACGCGGCTTCGCCGGCCACCACGCCGGGCTGCTGCCCGCGTTCAAGGAAACCGTCGAGGAACTGTTCGTCCGCGGCCTGGTCAAGGTCGTGTTCGCGACCGAAACCCTCGCCCTCGGCATCAACATGCCCGCCCGCACCGTCGTGCTCGAACGGCTCGTGAAATACAACGGCGAGGCGCACGTCGACCTCACCCCGGGCGAGTACACCCAGCTCACCGGCCGCGCCGGCCGCCGCGGCATCGACATCGAGGGCCACGCCGTCGTCGCCTGGCAGCCCGGCGTCGACCCGAAGGCCGTCGCCGGGCTCGCGTCCACCCGCACCTACCCGCTGCGCTCCTCGTTCCGCCCCGGCTACAACATGGCGGTCAACCTGGTCTCCCAGGTCGGCGCGGACGCGGCCCGCGACCTGCTGGAACAGTCGTTCGCGCAGTTCCAGGCCGACCGGTCGGTGGTCGGCACCGCGCGCCGGATCGAACGCAACAAGGAAGCCCTCAAGGGCTACACCGCGGCGATCTCCGGCGAGTTCGACCAGATGCTCGAATACGTCGAACTCCGCGCCCAGATCTCCGCCCGCGAGAAGACGCTGTCCCGGCAGAACACCTCCTCCCGCCGCGCCGAAACCGCCGCGTCGCTGGAGAAACTCCGCAAGGGCGACGTCATCCCGGTCCCGGCCGGCCGCCGCGCCGGGCTCGCCGTCGTCGTCGACCCCGGCCTCGACCCGATCCGCGAACCCCGGCCGGTCGTGGTCACCGAGGACCGCTGGTCCGGACCGCTGTCGGTGGCCGACTTCCCGGCCCCGGTCGAAGCGCTCGGCCGGATCCGGCTGCCCAAGCACCTCGAACTGCGCTCGCCCAAAACCCGCCGCGACATCGCCTCGTCGCTGCGCAACGCCGGCATCGCCCTGCCCGGACGGCAGCGCCGCCGCACCGCGGCCGCCGACGACGCCGAACTTGCCTCGCTGCGCCGCGCCCTGCGCGCCCACCCGTGCCACGGCCTCGCCGAGCGCGAGGCCAACCTGCGCTGGGTCGAGCGCTACCAGCGGCTGTCCGCCGAAACCGAACAGCTCGAACGCAAGGTCGCGGCCACCACGCACTCGCTGGCCCGCGCGTTCGACCGGATCCTGCGGCTGCTCGGGGAACGCGGCTACGTCCGCCCTGGTGACGGGGAGGACCGCGTCACCGAACACGGCCGCCGCCTCACCCGCCTCTACAGCGAATCCGACCTGCTCGCCGCCGAATGCATCCGGCACGGCGTCTGGAACGGCCTCGGCCCGGCAGAACTCGCCGCGGTCGTGTCCACGCTCGTGTTCGAAGCCCGCCGCGACACCGCGGGCGAACCCCGGCTCCCCGGCGGCGCGGTCCCCGGCGCGTGGCAGGAAACCAGCAGGCTGTGGGTCGAACTCACCGAGGACGAACGCCGCCACCGTCTCGACCGCACCCGTGAACCCGACGCGGGCTTCGCGTGGCCGGTCTACCGGTGGGCGCGCGGCGAATCCCTGGAGAAGGTCCTCACCGCGGCCGAGACCAACGGACAGGAACTTTCCGCGGGAGACTTCGTCCGCTGGTGCCGCCAGGTCATCGACCTGCTCGACCAGGTCCGCGACGTCCTCGGCAAGGAAGACCCGGTCGGTTCGGCGGCGGCGCAAGCGGTCCGGGCGCTGCGCCGCGGCGTGGTGGCCGCGGGCGCGGCGTGACCGCTAGGGCACACCTTCGCAGCGACTGCGCGCGGACACGTGTGCTAGGTCCAGACCTGTGGTTGGATCGCGCACGACACCCGCGGCCCGGCCTGCGGAGGCGGACAGACGAAGGCGGAGGCTAACGATGAGCACGCCGTATGGCGGCAACGACCCGCGGCAGCAGCCCCAGTACGGGCAACAGCCCTACGGCGGCGACCCCAACTACGGGCAGCAGCCGGGCGGCGCGTACCCGCAGAGCGGGCAGCAGCAGCCGTACCCGCCCCAGCAGTACGGGCAACAGCCCTACGGTCAAGACCCGCAGTACGGTCAGCAGCCCGGCGGCTACCCGCAACAGCAGTCGCCGCAGCAACCCCAGTGGGGCCAGCAGCCGCCGCCGTACGGGCAGCAGCCGCCCTCGTACAACCAGCAGCAGCCCTACGGCGAGCCGCAGCAACAGCAGCAGTACGGCGGCCAGCAGCCCGGCCAGTACGACTACGGCCAGCCCGGCGGAGCCGCGCCGGAATCCTCGGGCGGGTCGAAGAAGGGCCTGTTCATCGGGATCGGCGCGCTCGTCGTCGTGGTGGCCGTCGTGGCGATCCTCGGGTTCGTCGCGCCCGGCTTCTTCAAGACCCAGGTCTTCAACAACACCCAGATGCAGACCGACGTCGCGAAGCTGCTCACCGACACCTACAAGATCCAGGGCGTCAGCGGGGTCACCTGCCCGGCCGAGCAGAAGGTGGAGGACGGCGCGAAGTTCGAGTGCACCGCCACCGTCAACGGCAAACCGCAGCAGGTCCCGATCACCGTCAAGGGCACCGAGGGCAACTACGAGGTCTCGCCGCCCGCGGCCAAGTGACGCCGTTCAATTCGGTGGCATCCGGGCGGCCGCCCCGGCGATGATCGGGGCATGAGCGACTACACCGTCCGGATCCTCCGCCCCGACGAGCACCGCGGCGCCGGGGACCTGTTCCGGGCCGCGCTGCACGTCCAGCCCGCGACCGACGAGGAATGGGAAAGCGTCTCGGCGGTCTTCCAAGCAGAGCGCAGCTGGGGCGTGTTCGACCCGGACCTGATCGGCACCACCCGATCGTTCGACTCGGAAATGGTCGTCCCCGGCGGAGCGCGGCTTCCGCTGGCCGCGGTCACCGGCGTCGGCGTCCGAGCCGGGCGCACCCGGCGCGGGGTGCTCAGCGCGCTGCAGGCGGCACAGCTGGCGGACTTCGCCGAACGAGGCGTCGCGCTCGCGTTGCTGCACGCGTCCGAAGGCGCGATCTACGGCCGCTACGGCTACGGAATCGCGACTCTCGCGAAGCGAGTTGTAGTGGACCGGCGCCGGGCGGAGCTGCGTCCGGACGCGCCGGCCGGGGGAGAGGTCACGGTGCTCGGCATCGACGAGGCCGCCCCGAAATGGCCGGAACTGTACGCCGCGACCGCGATGGGCCGCGTCGCCGCGATGACCCGGTCGGAGGTCTACTGGCCGGGTTACGAGGCACAGCTGCGCCGTCGCGCGAAACTGGTCCAGACCGCTGTGCACCGGGGCCCGGACGGCGTCGACGGCTACCTGACCTACCACGTCGAGGAAGACTCCCACGACCACGGGAAGCTCCAGGTGATGGCGTTCCACTACGCCAACCCGGCCGCGTTCGCCGGACTGTGGCGGTTCCTGCTGTCGGTCGACCTGGTCGACGAGATCGTGCTCCCGATGCGCCCGCTCGACGAACCGCACGCGCTGCTGTTCACCGACCCGCGGATGGCGAAAACCGAAAGCACCGAAGACGAAAGCTGGCTCCGGCTGGTCGACGTGCCCGCCGCGCTCGCCGCCCGCACCTACGGACCGGCCGGCCCCGTCGTGCTCGAAGTCACCGACCGATCGCTGCCCGCCAACGACGGCCGCTACGTCGTCGGGCCGGACGGAGCCTCGCGCACTGACGCGGAACCCGCGCTGCGGCTCTCCGCGGACACCCTCGCGATGCTCTACTTCGGCACGTGGCGGGCATCCGCGCTCGCCGACACCGGCCGGATCGAGGTGCTCGACCCGGCCGCGCCCGCCGCCGCCGACGTTCTCTTCGGCACGCGCGAAACGGTGTGGTGCGGTACGTTCTTCTGACCGTTGACCGGAGGTTTCGCGCAGAGGAGCGGGATTGATGCGCGCCGTGCGGGTGGTGTTGTTGTGCGGCTTGGCAATGCTCGCCGCCGCGGGCTGCGACGGCGGGACGCCCCCGCCCGCGGTCCACACGGTCACCGTCACGCCGGACGGCCCCGCGCGACCGGGTGCCGCGTCGTCGCCGGCGCCCAGCTCCTCGTCGGCGACGCGAGTGTTCGACTCCCGGGTGATGGCCTCGGCCGTCACCCGGCTCCTCACCACCGACTACAAGATGGCGGACGTCGGCACGGTGTCCTGCCCGGACCGCCAGCCCGTCGCCGACGGCTCGCGGTTCCAGTGCACTGTGGACATCGCGGGCACGACGAAACACGTTCCCATCACGGTCACCGGCACCGACGGCAACTACCGGGTCGACCCGCCGCGGTAAATCCGATAGCCGCACGACAGCGGCAATTGGTTCAATCGGGGCATGAGCGACTACGTGGTACGCCAGATCACCGACTCCGAAAGCCGTGCGACCTTCGACCTTCTGGTGCGGTCCCTGCACGGAAACCCGCCCACGGACGAGCGCTGGGCGAAGGTCGGCGACTCCTGGACGGCGGACGGCCGGACCGGGGCGTTCCACGACGGAGAACCCATCGGCATCGCCAGCTCGTTCGCCACCACGCTCACCGTCCCCGGCGGCAGCACCGTCCCGATGGCCGCGGTGGACGGCGTCGGCGTCCGCGCGGACTGGACCCGCCGCGGCGTGCTCACCGCGATGATGGACCGGCAACTGCACGACTTCGTACAGCGCGGCCACGTCGTCGCCGCACTGCACGCGAGCGAAGCGCTCATCTACGGCCGCTACGGCTACGGCGTCGCGACCCGGATGGCCACCCTGCAGGTCAAGAAACCGGCCCCGCTGCGCGAAAACGTCGTCGCGCCCGGCCGGGTCCGGCTGCTCTCCGCCGACGAGGCGGTCGCCACGATTCCCTCGCTGTACCAACGGATCGACACCGGGCGTCCCGGCACGATCGCCCGGCCGGAACTCTGGTGGCCGATCGCGTTCAACTGGCATCTCTACCCGGACGGCGGCAACCACCGCGTCGCCGTCCACACCGGACCGAACGGCGACGACGGCTTCGCGGTCTTCCACGTCGTGCCGCAGAACAGCTACCTCGACCCGGAACGCGGCGCCGCGCTCGAGGTCCACGACCTGCACGCGGCGACCCCGGAAGCGCTGGCCGGGCTGTGGCGGTTCCTGCTGTCGGTCGACCTGGTCGAGGTCGTGAACGTGCGCGGCCGTCCCGTGGACGAGCCGATCGGCCTGCTGCTCGTCGACCCTCGCCGCGCGCAGACCGTCGGCCTCGACGACGAGCTGTGGCTGCGGTTGCTCGACGTGCGGGCAGCGCTCGCCGCCCGCACGTACGGCTCCGCGGAACCGGTCGTGCTGGAAGTGAACGACCGGATGCTGCCGGACAACCGCGGCCGGTACCGGGTCGGCGGCAACGGGGTCGAGCGGACCGAGGCCGACGCGGATCTGCAGCTCGACGTCGACACGCTGGCGATGCTCTACCTCGGCGCCTGGCAGGCCGGTCCGCTGGCGCTGTCCGGCCGGATCACCGGCGCCAGCGCGGAAACCCTGGCCAGGGTGGACGCGCTGTTCCAGACCGGGACGCAGCCCTGGACCGGCACGCACTTCTGACCGGAGACGGGTTCCAGCGCTCGCCTGGCGCTGGAACCCGCTCCCACGGTCAGGCTCCCGGCAATGCCGCCAGGAGACGCTCCACCGAACGGCCCAAGTTCCACCGCTCGGCCAGTTCCTTGACCCGCTCCGGATCGGCGGGCGCGGCGGGCACCGCGTCCGGCCCGGACTGCTCGACCGGCGCGTCCACCGCGACCCGCACGACAGTGGGCGCGACGGCCAGGTAGTCCGCGGCGTCGGAAAGCCGCAACCGGGTCTTCAACGGCACCCGCGCGTCCCCGGCCGAGGCCGCGGCGACGAGTTCCTCCAGCGAACCGAACTGCGTGATCAGCTTCGCCGCGGTCTTCTCGCCGATCCCGGCCACCCCGGGCAGCCCGTCCGACGGGTCGCCGCGCAACGCGGCCATGTCGGCGTACGCGGGCCCGGCGTGCTCGGCCGGAACGCCGTACTTCTCGGCGATTTCCCGCTGCCCCAGCACTTCCGCCTTCGCCCAGCCCTTGCCGACGTACACCACCGACGTCGGCGTCGGCTCCTCGCGCACCAGTTGGAACAGGTCGCGGTCGCCGGTGATCACCTCGACCGGCGCGTCCCTCTCCCGGGTGGCGAGCGCGCCGATCACGTCGTCCGCCTCGTACCCGGCCGCCTCCGCGACCGCGAACCCGAACGCCTCCAGCACTTCCAGGATGATCGGCACCTGCGGGGTCAGCGTGTCGGGCACCTCTTCGACGTCCGCCCCGCCGTTCCCGGGCTCCGCGACCCGGTGCGCCTTGTAGCTCGGCAGCAGATCGGTGCGGAACTTCGGCCGCCAGTCCGCGTCTAGACAAGCGACCAGCCGCGACGGGCGGCGGTCGGTCAGGATGCGCGCGATCGTGTCGGTGAACCCGCGCACGGCGTTGACCGGCGTCCCGTCGGGCGCGGTCATCGAATCGGGCAGCGCGTAGAACGAGCGGAAGTAGAGGCTCGCGGAATCGAGGAGAGCGAGTGGTCCGGTCACCCGCACAGCCTGCCAGATCCGGCCTGGATCACCCGGAAAGCGGCGCCGGGCGCGTCCGCTCCCGCGAAGCCAGATCCCGTGAAGGACTCCTTGAGGGAATCAGATTCCCTCAAGGAGTCCTTCACGGACGGCGCCCGGCTTCGGCGAGGTGGCCGGGGCGGCACGCCGGAATGGGGAGGACGGGCGGGCTGCGCCGGGACGCCGGTACTAGGCTCGGCGTCATGTCGCGCCGATCCCTCAACACGCCTGCTCCCGACGCCGCCGCGCTCCGCGCCCGTCTCGACCGTGCCGCGAAAGCGGCCGCTGCCGCCGGCACCGACGCGTTGCTCGTCGCGCCCGGATCCGACCTGCGGTACCTGCTCGGCCAGGCGGGCGGCTCGTTCGAACGGCTGACCACTCTCGTCGTCCCCGCCGACGGCACCCCCGCGCTCGTGGTGCCGAAGCTGGAGGCTCCCGGCTACGCCGAGGTGCCCACCGACGACCTCGGCGTCGAGGTGGTCACCTGGGTCGACGGCGACGACCCCTACCGGCTGGTCGCCGACCGGCTCGGCAAGCCCGGCCGGATCGCGGTCAGCGACTTCACGCCGGCACTGCACGTGCTGTCCCTGCGCGCCGCGTTCGGCGACGCCGAGCAGACCCTCGCCGGGCCGATCGTGCGCGAGTTGCGGATGCGCAAGGACGCCGCCGAGATCGAAGCCCTCCGCAAGGCGGGCGCGGCGATCGACCGCGTGCACGCGCGGATGGGCGAGTGGCTGCGCGCGGGCCGCACCGAGGCCGAGGTCGGCGCGGACATCACCGCCGCCATCGTCGAAGAGGGCCACACGCACGCCGACTTCGTCATCGTCGGCTCCGGCCCCAACGGAGCCAGCCCGCACCACGACGTCTCCGAGCGCGTGATCGAGCGCGGCGACGTCGTCGTGATCGACATCGGCGGCCCGGTGCCCGAGGGCTACAACTCCGACTCCACCCGCACCTACTCGATCGGCGAACCCCGCGACGCCGACGTCGCCGAGACCTACGCCGTGCTGCAGCGCGCGCAGCAGACCGCCGTCGACGCAGTCCGCCCCGGCGCCACCGCCGAGAGCATCGACAAGGCCGCGCGCGACATCATCGACGCCGCCGGGTTCGGCGAGTACTTCATCCACCGCACCGGCCACGGCATCGGCCTCGACGTGCACGAGGAGCCCTACATCATCGCGGGCAACGCGCTGCCGCTCGAAGCGGGCATGGCCTTCAGCGTCGAGCCGGGCATCTACCAGCCGGGCCGCTGGGGCGCCCGGATCGAGGACATCGTGCTCGTCACCGACTCGGGCGTCGAGTCGGTGAACACGCGGCCGCACGAACTGGTCGTGCTGGACGCATGAGCGGGCCGCTGGAACCGCTCGACCAGGCGATCGTGCAGGAACTGGCCGCCGACGGCCGGCGCAGCTTCACCGACCTCGCCGAACGGGTCGGGCTGTCGGTGTCGGCCGTGCACCAGCGGGTGCGCCGGCTCGAACAGCGCGGCGTCATCCTCGGCTACACCGCCCGCCTCGACGGCGAGCAGATCGGCCTCCCGCTCACCGCGCTGATCTCGCTCACCCCGAACGACCCGGCCGCGCCCGACGACTACCCGCAGCGGATCCAGCACATCACCGAGATCGAGTCCTGCTACTCCGTGGCCGGCGACGAGTCCTACATCCTGCTGGTGCGGGTCGCGTCGCCGCTCGGCCTCGAAGACCTGCTCCGGCGGATCCGCGAGGCGGCGAAAGTGTCCACCCGGACCACCGTCGTGCTGTCGACGCCGTTCGAGGGCAGGTCGCCGACGCTGTGACAGTGGTACGGTAAAAGGTATGGCAACACGTAAGGTGACACTCTCGCTCGACACCGGCGCGCTCGAGTACGCCGAGCGGGCCGCTAAAGCGCACGGAATTTCGGTCTCGTCCTGGCTGTCGAAGGCGGCCCGGCGCGAGGCGGTCCGGACCGGATATACCCCGCAGCGCGCGTCTGCTGCGCCGTCGGCTGAGGCGGACGAGGCGGAACGGGCGGCTGCGGAGAAGGAGATGCGTGCGCAGGGGTGAGGTCTGGACTTACCACCCGCCTACCGATCCGGCGCGGCAGCGGACTGTGGTGCTGCTGTCGTCGGACGGGGTGAATGAGTCCGAGCGGCCTTGGCTGCTCGGGACGGAGCTGCTGGATCGGGATCCGCAGGACATTCTCGGGGTGGCGGTGGATGCCCGGTATTGGGTGTCTACGTTGAATTTGACGCGGTTGTATCGGCCTTGGCTGGCGGAGCGGGTCGCGGAGATCGATTCGGATGTCCAGGAGCAGATCGATGTGGCGTTGAGGGCTGCGTTGGATTTGTGACGGTGGGGTTGCGGGGGCGGCTCGTCGCCTGGCGGCGACATTGCGCCCCGGATGGGTTGGGGGCACCCCGAAGCCCATTGTGATGACGGACGGCGGGTGCTTGTCAA
>NZ_JBSHAM010000099.1:0-27162 GCF_053611505.1 Amycolatopsis sp. NPDC054798
AACATCAACCCTCCCCCCACCACCACCCCCCCCCCCGCGCCGTCGTCACAATCAGCTTCGGGGTGCCCACCCACGAATCCGGGGCGCAATGTCGCCGCCAGGCGACGAGCAGCCCCCTCAGTCAGTCACGATCGGAGCCCACTCCGGGCCGGTCTCGCCGAGCTTCGGGTCCAGCTTGGTGAACAACGGCGTCGGCTTGGCGAGCGGACGGCCGACCTCGATCGGCTTCGACTCCCACTTAGCCTGCTCGCTCTTGTAGTCACCAGTAAGGATCGGGTTGATCCGGTCCGGCACGTCGAGGTCCTCGACCTCCTGAAGCTCCGGCTGCGCAGCCCAAACCCCAGTCCCGCCAAGCGCCTCGTGCACCTTCTGCGCCGAATGCGGCAAGAACGGCGTCAGCAACGTGTTCGCATCACTGACCACCTGCAACGCCGTATGCAACACCGCGTCCCGCCGATCCGGATCCTCCTTGAGCTTCCAAGGCTCCTGATCCGACAAATACCGGTTCGCCGCCGTAACCACCCGCATCGCCTCAGCCGCAGCCAGCTTGAACCGCGACCGAGCAAGATGCCCACCCGCAGTCTCGAAAGCCTGCCGAGACAACGCCTTCAACTCCTCATCCGCCGGAGCAGGCGCAGTAGGAGCCGGAATCGCCCCATTGTTCTTGTGCGCCATCGAAATCGACCGGTTAACGAGGTTCCCCCACTCGTTGGCCAGCTCGAAGTTGGTCCGCCGGACGAACTCGTCCCACGTGAAGTCCGTGTCCTGAGTCTCCGGCCCGGCCACCGAGATGAAGTACCGCAGCGCGTCCGGCCCGAACTCCCGCAGGAAGTCGTGCACGTAAATGACCGTGCCGCGCGAAGTCGAGAACTTCGACCCGCTCATCGTGAGGAACTCGCTGGACACGATCTCGTCCGGCAGGTGCAGCTTGCCGTACTTCCCGGCCTCCCCGCCGCGATCGCCGTCGCCGTTCTGGCCGAGCAGCAGCGCCGGCCAGATCTGGGCGTGGAAGGTGATGTTGTCCTTGCCCATGAAGTAATAGGCGCGCGCGTCGGCGTTGGCCCACCACTCCTGCCAGGCGTCCGGAGTGCCGTTGCGGCGCGCCCATTCGACGCTCGCCGAGAAATAGCCGATGACCGCGTCGAACCAGACGTAGAACCGCTTGAGCGGCTGGTCGCGCCAGCCGTCCAGCGGGATCTTGACGCCCCAGTCGAGGTCGCGGGTGATCGGCCGCGGCCGCATGTCGTCGATCAGGTTGCGGGTGAAGTTGAGGACGTTCGGCCGCCAGTCGGTTTTGGTGCCGAGCCAGTCGCCGAGGGTTTTGGTGAACGCCGGCAGATCGAGGAAGTAGTGCTCGGTCTCGACGAACTTCGGCGTCTCGCCGTTGATCCGCGACTTCGGGTTGATCAGCTCGGCGGCGTCGAGCTGGTTGCCGCAGTTGTCGCACTGGTCGCCGCGCGCGCCGTCGTACCCGCAGATCGGGCAGGTGCCCTCGATGTAGCGGTCGGGCAGGGTGCGGCCGGTGGACGGGCTGATCGCGCCGCGAGTGGTCTTCGGGACCACGTAGCCGTTGCGGTTGAGCGCGAGGAAGATTTCCTGCGTCACCGCGGCGTGGTTGCCGGTGGTGGTGCGGGTGAACAGGTCGTAGGAGAGGCCGAGGCCGCGCAGGTCCTCGTCGATCTGGCGGGTGTACTTGTCTGCGGTCTGCTGCGGGGTCATCCCCTCTTTGTCCGCCTGGACGGTGATCGGCGTTCCGTGTTCGTCGGTCCCGGACACCATGAGCACCCGGTTGCCGGCCATTCGCTGGTAGCGGGAGAAGACGTCGGACGGGACGCCGAATCCGGACACGTGGCCGATGTGGCGGGGGCCGTTGGCGTAGGGCCAGGCCACCGCGGTCAACACAGGGGTGCTCATACCTGTTTAGCCTACGGATGCGCTTCAAGGCGTTTCGTGGTGGTCGGGGAAGGGAGAGCCGGTGTCGGCGACGCGTCTGCTGGTGCTCGGGGTCGTGCGGATGTTCGGCCGCGCGCACGGCTACCAGGTGCGCCGCGAACTGCTGTCGTGGTCCGCGGACAAGTGGGCGAACGTCCAGCCCGGTTCGATCTACCACGCTCTCAAGAAGATGACCGCCGAGGACCTGCTGGAGAAGATCGACGTCGAACCGGGCGACGGCGGTCCGGACCGGATCGCCTACCGGCTCTCTCCCGCTGGCGAGCAGGAGTTCCAGGTGCTGCTGTCGAAGGGGCTGTCCGATCCGAGCGCGAGCAACCCGGAGCTGTGCGCGGCGATCAGCTTGATGCCCGCGCTCTCCCGCAAGCACGTGATCAGCCTGCTCCGGCAGAACCTGATCCATTTCGAGGCGGAAGAGCGCCGCTCGCGGCTGGGCCTGGAGGACGACACCTGGAACAAGCCGCCGCACGTGTCCGAACTGTTCCGTCTCTGGGGCGGCATCGCCAGCGCGAGCCGGGAATGGCTCACCGGGCTGATCGGCAGGCTCGAGGCGGGCGAGTACGTGATGGCCGACGACGAGGGTTCGGCGTTCGGCGAGCCGCCCCAGTAATCAAATTTGACTATCCCTCACCCCTTCGGGCACAGTGTGCGCGTCAGCTAGTCAATCTTGACTAGCTGATCTTCTGGGAGGAGAGGGGTTGTCCATGATCACGGCACGCGGACTCGAGCGGCGGTTCCGCCGCAAGGGCCGAGCCGGTGGCGAAGTGCACGCGGTGAAGGGGGTCGATCTCGACGTCGAGGCGGGCGAGCTCGTGGGGTTCCTCGGCCCGAACGGGGCGGGCAAGACCACCACGCTGCGCATGCTCACCACCTTGCTGAAACCGACCGCGGGCACCGCGACCGTGGGCGGGCACGACCTGCTCACCGACGCGGCGGGGGTGCGCCGCAACATCGGATACGTCGCACAGGGCGGCGGCGCCTCGCCCGAAGCTCGCGTGGACGAGGAGCTGGAACTGCAGGGCAGGCTGTACCGGATGAGCAAGGCCGACGCGATCGCGCGCGGCAAGGTGCTCACCGAGCAGCTCGACCTGACCGGACTCGGCCAGCGGGCCACGAAAACACTGTCCGGGGGCCAGCGGCGCAGGCTCGACATCGCGCTGGGGCTGATCCATTCGCCGGGGCTGGTCTTCCTGGACGAGCCGTCCACCGGGCTCGACCCGCAGAGCCGGGCGAACCTGTGGGAGCACATCCGGCGGCTGCGCGCCGAACAGGGCGTGACGATCTTCCTGACGACGCACTATCTCGACGAGGCGGACGCGCTGGCCGACCGGCTGATCGTGATCGACGACGGCCGGATCGTCGCCGAGGGCCATCCGGACACGCTCAAAGCGCAGGTCTCCGGCGACGGCGTGGCGATCGAGGTGGACCCCGAATTCGCCGCGGCCGCCGCGGACCTGGCCCGGCAGCTGCCCGGCGCGCACGAGTTCGCGGTGTCCGAGGGGTCGATCCGGTTCCGGGTGCCGCGCGGCGACACCGCGATGCCGGAACTGCTGCGCGCGCTCGACGCCAAGGACATCCCGACCAGCTCGATGCAGGTCACGAGACCGACCTTGGACGACGTATTCCTTACTCTCACCGGCCGGTCGCTGCGCGAAGCCGAGCAGCCCGCGCCGGCGGAAACGGAGGTGCCCGGTGCTGCATGACACCTGGCTGATCTTCCGCCGCGACATGGCGGGAGCGCTGCGGAACCCGGCTTGGCTGCTGATCGGCCTCGCCCAGCCGCTGCTGTACCTGTTCTTCTTCGGCCCGCTGCTGGTGAAATCGCTCGGCGCGCAGGGGATGTCCGAGGTCGACGGCTGGATGGTGCTCACGCCCGCGCTGATCGCGCAGCTGGCGCTGTTCGGCAGTTCGTTCGTGGGCTTCGGGCTGCTCGCCGAATTCCGGTCCGGCGTGGTCGAACGGCTGCGCGTCACCCCGGTGCACCGTGCCGCTCTGCTGCTCGGGAAGGTGCTGGCGAACGCGTTGCAGGCGGTCGTGCAATCGGTGCTGATCATCCTGCTCGCCTACCTGGTGTTCGACCTGAACGCGCCGTTCGGCGGCGTGCTGCTGAGCCTGGCGATTGTGTTCCTGCTCGCGCTCACGCTGGCGTCGTGCTCCTACGCGCTGGCACTCACGCTCAAGAGCGAGGAGGCGTTCCCGGCGCTGCTCAACGCGGTGCTCATGCCGTTGCTGCTGCTGTCCGGGATCCTCATCCCGATCACCTCCGGGCTGGCCCCGAAGTGGCTGTACACGATCTCGCAGATCAACCCGTTCCGGCACGTGGTCGACGTGGAGCGCAACAGCTTCCGCGGCGACTTCTCGCTGGACGCGCTGTTCACCGGGGGCGTGGTTGTGCTGGTCATGGCCGTTTTGGCGGTGTGGTGGGGAACGCGCACCTTCCAGCGGGAAAACGCCTGATCAAGCCTATCGACACGCCGGGAAAGGTCACCCCGCTCCGGAATTCCGGACGTAGGGTGGCCTTTCACCCGTCGTGGGGCTTGTCAGGGGTACGAGGTGGCGGAACCGGAGAGTGGGCGCGGGCTCACGCTCACTCATCGCGAGCAAGTGCTCGATTGGGCGGCGGTGCGCGGCGCCGACGTGCGGTTCGCCTCGGTCACGATCAGCGAGAACGTCAACTGGAGCGACGCGGGCGCGGAGCGAACGCTGGCCGCGGCCCAGCACGCGGGCATTCACACCGGGGCCCGGCACTACGCGCGGCCTGGTGCGGTGCACGACCAGGCCGACCATTTCGTCCGGACGGCGAGCAGGCTCGGGGCGTTCGCGCCCGGTTCGCTCGCCCCGGCGCTCGAGGTGGACGCGCAGAGCGTCGACGACCGGTTCGTGAAGGCGTGGATCAAGCACGTGCGGCACGCCGCGAAGATCCGCCGGGTGCTCGTGTACGCCGGGCACGACTGCTGGGCGCACCGGCTGCATCCGGACCGCTGGGCCGATTCCGAGGTGGTGCTGTGGCTCGTGCGGCACAACGGCATTCCCGGGCGGCCCGGCTGGTTCCATTCCCGGCTGGGGCTGCACCAGCACGCCTTCGCCTCGGGGGTGCCGGGCGTCGACGGGCCGGTGGCACAGGACGCGGTGGTGTATCCCTTCGCACTGTCGGATGTGCTGCTCTGATCACCTTTTCCGCTGGTCACCGCCGGTTTCCGGCACAATGGCGCGATGCGTTTCCAGCGGCTGCGGACCGACCTGTCACCTTCGCGGGTGCTGGTCCTGCTGTCCGCGTACGCCCGGGCGCACGGCCTGCCCGAGCCCGCCGCGGTGTGCGGGGACTGGTTCGGGTCGCGGGCGGTGGTGGCGCCGTTCGTGGCGGTGACTCCCCGCCCGTTCCCCCCGGCGCTTGACCCGGTTTCGGGATTTCCGGGCCGGGTCGGCGGCGGATGGTTCGGGTTTCTGGCTTACGACCAGGCGGATCCGTCCGGGCGTTCGACCGGCGTTCCGGTGTCGGCCTGGGGCTGGGCGGATCACGTGCTGCGCTGGGACGCGGCGGGGGTGTGCTGGTTCGAATCGCTTGAAGGCGACGCCGACGCGCAGCTCGCCGTGGTGGAGCGGGCGCTGGCTGGGACCGCGGAGTTGTCGTGGTCGGCGAGTCCGCTGGAGCGGCCGTCCGGGCACGAACAGGCGGTGAAGGCGTGCGTGCACGAGATCGAGGCGGGCGAGCTTTTTCAGGCGAACATCTGCTCGCGGTTCACCGGGACGTTCGAGGGTTCGCCCGCCGCGCTGTTCGCCGAAGGGGTGCGGCGGCTGGCGCCGAAGCGGGCGGCGTACGTCACCGGTGAATGGGGTTCGGTGGTTTCGCTGTCGCCTGAGCTGTTTTTGGCACGCCACAGCCGGCGCGTGCGGTCGTCGCCGATCAAGGGAACACTGCCCCGCCGCGGTCCGGCGGACGACGGCAACGCGCTCCGGCTGCGGCAGTCGGCGAAGGACGTCGCGGAGAACGTGATGATCACCGACCTGGTGCGCAACGACCTCGGCCGGGTGTGCGAGGTCGGCAGCGTGGTGGTGCCGGAACTGCTCGCGGTGCGTCCGGCTCCGGGGGTGTGGCATCTGTCGTCCACTGTGGAGGGTGTGCTGGCGGACGGCGTGCCCGACGCCGGGCTGCTGGCGGCGACGTTCCCGCCGGGTTCGGTCACCGGCGCGCCGAAGATCCGGGCGCTGGACCTGATCGCCGAACTGGAACCGGCCGCGCGCGGGGTGTACACCGGCGCGATCGGGATGGCGTCGCCGCTGGCGGGGCTCGAGCTGAACGTGGCGATCCGGACGTTCGAGATCGCCGGGGGCCGGATCGCGCTGGGCGTCGGCGGCGGGATCACGGCGGACTCGGACAGCGCCGCGGAGTGGCAGGAGTGTCTGCACAAAGCGGCGCCGCTGGAGGAGCTGCTGGGTAAACCTTGTGAGTGTTGAAACCGGTTAGAACCGGTTTTAACACTCACGAGACTTACCGGCGCGGATCGAGCAGCAGCTTCCCTGTCGTGCCGCGCGAGCGCAGCGCCTCGTGTGCTTTCCGGGCGTCCGCCAGCGCGTACTCGCCGCCCGCGATCGCGCGGAGTTTGCCGTCCTGCACCATGGCGAACAGTTCGCTGAGCGCGGTGCCGAAAACGTTGCCCGGCAAGCGGAACACGTGCGGCAGCCACATCCCGGCCACGGTCGTGCTGTGTCCCAGCAGGTTGCGCAGCTCGATCGGCTTCGGCGAGCGGCGGCCGGCCATGCCGTAGAACACCAGGCGGCCGAACGGGGCCAGCGCGGCGATGCTCTGGTCGGTCGTCGTGCCGCCGACCATGTCGAGGACGATGTCGACCCGCTTGCCGCCGTTGGCTTCCCGGAGGACTTCGGTCATGTTCTCCGCGCGGGAATCGACCGCGACGTCCGCGCCGAGTTCGATCGCCAGCGCGCGCTTTTCCTCGCTGCTCGCGGTCGCGATGACGCGGCCCGCACCCCACGCGTTCGCCAGCTGCACCGCGATCGAGCCGACCCCGCCCGCCGCGGCGTGCACGACCACGGACTCGCCGGGCTCGAGACGAGCGTTCTTGCGCAGCATGATCCACGCCGTCGCGCCCTGGACCAACATGGACAGCGCGTGCAGGTCGTCGACGCCGTCCGGGACCGGGAAGGTCATGGCCTCGTCGGCCGCGACGCGCTCGGCGTAACCGCCGCCGTCGTTGAGGAGCGCGACCACGCGCTTGCCGTCCGCCGTGCGGCCGACGACCTCGCCGCCCGGCACGAGCGGCAGCTTGCTCGGAGCCAGGTACGAATTCTCTGCCTGATGCGTATCCGCGAAATTCAGCCCGACGCGGTCGACCTCGATCAGCACCTGCCCCGGCCCGGCCACCGGATCGGCCAGCTCAACCGGCTTCAGCACCTCGGGACCGCCGAATTCGGTCACCTGCACAGCACGCATCTTCGCGGCTCCTCTCGCTCTTCGTGAGACATTCTGCCATATGTCTCATCCATGGGACACTTTCTGCTAACGTCTCACTCATCGATACGCCATTCGCCGCCCGGACCTCGCGACCCGACGCCGTCGCGGCGTTCCGGCTTGCCCGCGCCCGGTTCCTCGCCGGAGACCGCGTCGACATGCGTGACCTGGCCAGCGACCTCGGCGTCAGCCGCGCGACCCTGCACCGCTGGGTCGGCAGCCGGGACCAGCTGCTGAGCGAAATCCTGTGGGCGGAGACGGCGGCGGTGCTGGATAACGTGAGTTATGCGGGCCGCGGCGGGGACGGCGTCGCGGAGGCGATCGGGGCGTTCGTGCGGACGGTCAACGCGTCCTCGCCGTTTCGCGCGTTCCTGCGCCGGGAGCCCGAGCGCGCGCTGAGGTTGTTGACGACAAAGGCGAGTTTGGTGCAGTCGCGCACTATCGAGAAGGTGCGCGGTCTGCTGTCGGACGAGGTGGCGGCGGGGCGGCTGGAATCGCCGTTGCCGGTGGCGGATCTGGCGTATTTGCTGGTGCGGGTTGGCGAGTCGTTTATCTACACCGATGCCATCACTGGGGACGAGCCGGACGCGGAAAAGGCTTTGGTAGCGGCGAAAATGTTGTTGCGCAGCCGGTAAAGTTTCTGAGTGACCAGTAGTCAGGCCAGGATCCCCGCCGCGCCGATCGGGCAGTTGGTGTGCCATCCGAAGCTGCCCCTCGCCGCGGGCGTCGAGCCGGACCGGCCTGCGGTGCGCCTCTACGACGTTTCGCGGAATCTGCGCGAAATTGGTGTCGTGGGGGCGGATTCCGAGGAATACACCGACTATTGGAGCCGGAAGAAGAAGCCAGTCCTCGCCTGGCATCCGGAACGGCCGGAACTGCTCGTGTCCGTCGGGGACGAGACCGTGCGCTGGACCCCGGACGGCATCTCCGAGCTGAGCATCGACACCTACCTCCATCTGGCGTTCAGCCCGGACGGTCAGTCGCTGTGGGCCTCGCCAGGGCCGCCCGAAGGTCCCTTCAGGATCTGCTTCCGCTCGGAGGTCATCGATCTCGACACTGGAGCCAAGACACCTGCCCCGCTTTGGGACACCGGCATCGCCCGGCATCCGGCGGGCGGGCTGATCGCCACGCTGCAGAGCGACCAGGGCGCGACCAAGGTCTTTTTCTCTCGCGAGGGCACGCGGTTCCGGGTTCTCGACCGGGCGCTGATTCTGGACGTCGACGGCTACCGGCTTCCGGCCTTCAGCGCCGACGGGCGCTACCTCGCGGTCCGCGGCAACGCGTACGAAAGCATGGTCGCGGTGTTCGAATTCCCTTCGCTGCGCCGGGTTCTGACGACCTCGCTAGGCGACTCCGTCGAAGACTGGCCGCGGCACAACCTCGCGTTCGGGGCGCAACTGTGGATCGGGACGCCGTCCGGGTCGCTCATCGAGCTTGACGTCGAGCACGGGCAAGCCGCGGAGCACGAACTGTTCGGCTCGGCGGTGTCCGCGTTGGCGGCTACGTCGACCGGAGACCTGCTGGTCGCTAGTGGCGGCGAACTCGCACTGGTGCCGGTGCCGACCGCGGTCGCGGACCCGGCGACCGTCGCCGGCTTTCTCGCCAGCACCACGGAAATCCCCGACGACGCCGACCTGCACGACCACCTCGTGCGAACCGACGGCGTCCGCACCTGGCGACCGGGCGATCTGGACGAGGAGACCGAACCGACCCCGGACGACCCGACCTGGCTGCAACTGCAAGCCGCGCTCAACGCCCGGAGAAGCTGACTCACTTCCGAGCCGCGAGCACCGCCGCGTAAAGCTCCTTCGTAGACACTCCAGCCGCGCCAGCCACCTCGGCCGCCACGGTCTTCAGCCGCTCCCCCGAAGCAACGCGGTCGGCCACCTCCGGCACCAGGTCCGAGACCGCCAGCTGCCGAGGTGCCGCCCCCTCCAGCACCACCGAGATCTCGCCGCGCACCCCGTCCGCCGCCCACTCCGCCAGTTCCGCGAGAGTGCCGCGTTTGACCTCTTCGTACGTCTTTGTCAGCTCCCGGCACACCGCGGCCCGACGAGACCCGCCCAACGCGGCGGCAGCGTCCGACAACAGGGACGCGATCCGGTGTGGCGATTCGAAGAACACGACAGTCCGACGCTCGCTCACCAACTCCGCGAACCACTTCGACCGCTCGCCAGGCTTGCGCGGCGCGAAGCCCTCGAAGCAGAACCGGTCGCACGGCAGCCCGGACAACGCGAGCGCCGTCGTCACCGCCGAAGGGCCGGGGAGGCAGGTGATCGGCAGGTCTTCCTCCACGCAGGCAGCCACGAGACGAAAACCCGGATCGGAGACGCTCGGCATCCCGGCGTCGGTCACCACCAGCACCGTCTCGCCAGCGTGCAGCGCTTCCAGCAGCTTCGGCAACCGGGCGGTCTCGACGTCCTCGTAGAAGCTGACCACCCGGCCGGCGGGCGACACGCCGAGCGCGGCAGCGAGACCGCGCAGACGCCGGGTGTCCTCGGCGGCGATCACGTCTGCCGAGCCCAGCGCCTCGATCAGCCGGGCGGACGCGTCGCCGGGATCGCCCAGCGGGGTGGCGGCGAGCACGAGCCGTCCGGAGGCAGAAGTCATGGCAGTCAGCCTAACCAGACGCCACCGGTGGATCAGGCCGTACTATCGGGCCCCGTGACCGCGCTGCTGACCCGTGCCGACGACGAGAGCGTGCGGCCGGACCCGGTCGACGCGCGCCGCCCCCCGACCGACCGCGTCGCCACCCTGCTCGGCCGGGCCATGCCCGCCGACCGGCTGCGCGGCTGGATCGTCACGATCGTGCTGACCGTGATCGGCGGCGTCGTCCGGATGCAGAATCTGGGCTTTCCCACTGACCACGGCAGTCCCGTCTTCGACGAGAAGCATTACGTGCCCCAGGCCGCGCAGATGCTGCGCAACGGCGGGTACGAGGACAACGCCGGGTACGAGCTGATCGTGCACCCGCCGCTGGCCAAGGACTTCATCGCGTTCGGCGAGTGGCTCTTCGACTACAACGGCTGGGGCTGGCGGTTCATGTCGGCCGTGGCCGGCACGCTGGTCGTGCTGCTCACCGTGCGCGTCGCGCGCAGGCTGACCCGCTCGACGCTGCTCGGCGGCATCGCGGGCGTGCTGGTGATCTGCGACGGCGTGCTGCACCTGCAGTCGCGGATGGGGATGCTCGACATCTTCATCGCGCTGTTCGTGCTCGCCGCGTTCGCCTGCGTGCTCTGCGACCGCGACCAGGTACGGCAACGGCTGGCCGTCGCGGTGCGCGAGGGATGGGTCGGCGAATCTCAGTGGGGCCCGAAACTCGGCTTCCGCTGGTGGCGGTTCGCGGCCGGGCTGATGATCGGCCTGACCTTCGGCGTGAAATGGTCGGCGCTGTACTACATCGCGGCGTTCGGCCTGCTCACCGTCTTCTTCGACGTCGCGGCCCGGCGCGCGGCGGGCGTGCAGCGGCCGTGGGTCGGCACGATCCGGCGGGACGTCGCGCCCGCGCTGTGGGCGATCCTCGTCGTGCCGGTGCTGATGTACCTGGCGGCGTACTGGGCGTGGTTCGCCAGCGAAACCGCGACCGACCGGCACTACACCGAGATCAAGAACCTCGACCCGGGCATGTTCGGCTGGATCCCGCCCGCCCTGCGCTCGCTCGGCAGCTACACCGCCAACGTGCTGCATTTCCACGAAACCCTGCTGACGCCCAAGGACAATCCGCATCCGTGGGAGTCGAAGCCGTGGACGTGGCCGATGGGCCTGCGGCCGATGCTCTACTACTACGACGGCAACGTCACCGGCTGCGGCGAATCGCGCTGCCTCGGCGCCACGATGCTGATCGGCACGCCCGCGATGTGGTGGCTGGCCGTCCCGGTGCTCGGCTGGGGCCTGTGGCGCTGGTTCTTCCGCGCGGACTGGCGCTACGCCGCCGTGCTGACCGGCTACTTCGCCGGATACCTCCCCTGGTTCACCAACATCGACCGGCAGATGTACTTCTTCTACGCCACGCCGCTCGCCCCGTTCCTGGTGCTCGGGCTGGTGCTGGCGCTCGGGCAGATCCTCGGCAGCGCCAAACGCGGATTCGAACGCCGGGGCACCGGTCTGCTCGTCGTGTCGCTCTACGTCGGGCTGGTGGTGGCGAACTTCGCCTGGCTGTGGCCGATCCTCAACGGCATCCCGATCACGAATGAGCATTGGCAGGCGGAGATGTGGCTGCCTTCGTGGCGGTGAGGGAGGCGGAGTTTCGGCTCCGCGGAGGCGTCAATCGTCCTGGTCCGATGCTTCCGAGGGGAGCAGCGCGACGCGATCTACCTGACCAGACACGCTTCATCGCGCCGATCCCGACCACTCACGCCCACCAGCAGGCGGAGATGTGGCTGCCTTCGCGGCGGTGAGGCAGGCGGAGTTCCGGCTCCGCGGAGGCGTCAATCGTCCTGGTCCGATGCTCCCGACGGGAACAGCGCGACGCGATCTACCTGACCAGACACGCTTCATCGCGCCGATCCCGACCACTCACGCCCACCAGCAGGCGAAGACGTGGCTGCCTTCGTGGCGCTGAAGTAAGCCCCCGGCGGCACCCCGACCGCCCGGCGAAAAGCGGCCACGAACGCGCTAGCCGTCGCGTACCCCACCCGATGCGCGACAGTCGTCATCGGCAATCCCCGCGCCAGCAACGGCAACGCCGCGCGCAGCCGGGCCTGCGTGCGCCAGGTGCCGAACGTCATCCGGCAGTCGCGGACGAACGCGCGGGCCAGCGTCCGTTCGCTCGCGCCGACGACCCGGCCCAGCTCGGCCAGGCTGCGCGAGTCGGCGGGGTCGGCGAGCACCGTGTCGGCGACGTCCCGGGCGCGCGGGTCGGTGGGCGAGGGCACCACGATCGGCGCCACGTCCATCGGTTCCAGCAGATCGAACGCGACGGCCTCGGCGCGGCGGCGGGCGTCGTCGGTGATGCCGTCCGCGGACAGGTGCTCGAGCAGTTCCCGCAGCAACGGCCGGACGATGACGATTCGCGGGGACGGCCAGTCGACCGGGCATTGCTCCGGATAGGCGTAGATGCCGCGCAGTTCCGCGTTCCCGACCGCGCCGGTGCGATGCCAGACGCCGACCGGGATCCAGAGCGCGCGCGTGGGCGGAAGCACCCATTGCGCGTCGCCGACCATCACCGCGGCTACCCCGCGCGCGGCCCAGACGAGCTGGTGCGCCGGATGTTCGTGCCAGGGAAACCAGGCTCCGGCCGCGATCGGGAGGTCGCCAAGCAGCATCGCGCCGGTTTGACCGTACTGCGACATGAGGTGACAGCCTATCGTCTTCCGGTCAACACGGCTCGTCCCTAGCGTCGGAGCCATGCCGATGAACCTGATGCACCGCAAGCTCTGCAGCTCGGAGAAGTGGGCCGCCATGGTGGCCGGAGTGCTGCCGGAGTGGCTCGCCCGCTTCGACCTTGGCGACGACGTGCTGGAAATCGGGCCCGGTTTCGGAGCCACCACGCGGATACTGGTCGACGCTCTGCCTCGGCTGACCGCACTGGAGATCGATCCGGCGTCGACCCGGCTGCTGCGGGAGAAATACGGGGACCGGGCGGACATCGTCGAGGGCAGCGGCGCGGAAATGCCGTTCGAGGACGGCCGGTTCTCCGGGGTCGTGTGTTTCTCGATGCTGCACCACGTGCCGACCGACGAGCTGCAGGACCGGATCTTCGCCGAGGCGTTCCGCGTGCTGCGGCCCGGCGGCAGCTACCGCGGGGTCGACAGCCAGCTCAGCTTCGGATTCCGGCTGCTGCACATCGGGGACACGATGAACGTTCTCGACGCGAGCACCCTGCCCGGGAGGCTGGAGAGGGCGGGGTTTGAGCAGGTGCACGTGGAGTGCGAGCCGAAGAGGCGGCTGGAGTTTTCCGCGGTGAAGCCCTCGTGAGCGCTAATCCCGGTTAGAACCGTGATCAACACTCACGAGACTCACCGAGGCGACCGGCGCGGCACGATCTGCGTGACCGGCCCGTCCAGCGCCTTGCCCGCCCGGCTCAGCCAGCCGTCGACCTCGCGTCGCACCGAGTTCAGCGTCGGGCGACGGCGCGGCTCGGGATCCAGCGACGCCGCCAGGATCCGCGCGTGCACCGAACGCTGCGGCAAATGCGTGACCGGATCGGCCCGCGCCGCGGCCATCAGCGCGGCCATCGGCGTCTCGCGGGTTCCGCGCGGCGGCTGGCCGGACAGCGCGTAGCTGACCGTGGCGGCGAGCTGCCAGGCGTCCGACGCCGGGCTCGCCGGCGAGCCCATCGCCTGTTCCGGGGCGACGAAGTCGGGCGTGCCGATCATCATCCCGGTGGCGGTCATCTTGGAGTCGCCCTGGCTGCGGGCGATGCCGAAGTCGATGAGGTGCGCGATGCCCGCCGGGTCGAGGATGACGTTGGACGGCTTGACGTCGCGGTGCAGCACGCCCCGCTCGTGCGCCGCGACCAGCGCGCCCGCCATCGTCGACCACAACCGGCCGGCGGCGACGTCGTCGATCGGGCCCTGTCCGTCGACCACCTCGGCCAGCGGACGGCCCTGCAGGTATTCCATGACGAGCGCGAGCCCGTCCGGCTCCTCGACCAGGTCGTACACCCGCACGCAGTTGGGGTGGTTCACCACGGCCAGCGCCCGCGCCTCGCGCTGCATGCGCTCCTCGGTGTCGCGGTCGGGCGCGTGCGCGATCTTGAGCGCGACAGTGCGGTTGAGCTGCGTGTCGACGGCTTCCCAGACCGTGCCGAACCCGCCGTGCCCGAGCTGGCGGACGCGCCGGTACCGGCTGCTGCCCGCGTTGCGCGAACCCGGCGGCGGAGGGATCGCGCCGGGCGCGGCGGCGAGCATCCCGGCCGGCGGCGGCTCCGGCGCGGACGCCAGCGCGGTGGCCGGGTACTGCTTGTTCTGCGGCGGCGGAGGCGGCGGCAGCTGCTCCCGACGCGGCGGAGGGGACGCGGCGGGCGGTTCGTCGCGGCGCGGCTCCGGCCGGTTGATCACCGACCACGGCGGCGGGCCGACCAGCGCGACCGGGATCAGCCCCAGGACGCTGAACGGCAGGAACCCGAGCCAGAAGTGCACCGCGGTGTTGGCCGACATGCCCGCCGTCGCCACCGCCATGACCACGAACGGAATCCAGAAGAACCGCGACGGCCACTTCGGGCCGCGGCGGAAGGCGGTGCGCGCCTGCAGCATCACGAACAGCAGCGAACCGACCGGCAGCACGGTGAAGGCGAGCAGGTACAGCGCGTAGGAAAGCTTGAGGCCGCGCGGGTAGAAGAGCGTCTCGAAGACGTTCGACCCGCCGCCGAGGTAGGTCTTCTGCGTGCCGACGAACGAGCAGTAGTTCGTGCTCAGGCTGGCCGTCTCCGAGGCCGACAGCCCGCTCGCGCTGCCCGCGTTGGCCGCGCGGAAGGTCTCCGAGATGCCCGAGGCCATCAGCCACGGCAGCACCAGCACGCTGACCACGCCGATGAGACCGAACACGGTGAGCGTGGTCGCGTCGTACCGGTTGCCGGTCCCCTTGCGGACGATCGCCACGATCAGCGCGCCCGCCGCCGGGAAGAGCGCGACGAGCGCACCCGCTGTGGTCGTCGCCCACACCCAGTCGCCAGGACAGAACCCCGGACCGAACAAGGTGTGCGCGAACGAGAGCAGCGCGCTCGCGATTCCGCTCACCGGCTGGTTCCCCTCACTGTCAGTGTTGTCCTCGTGCCGCTGCGCGGCCGATCCCCACGGTCCAGCTTAGGACGCACACGGCCTCCGCGGGGTTGCCGGGTCGCGGCTGGATCGTGATCCACCGCATCGATCGTGCCGGATCGGGCTGACCTGCGCCCCGTCGCGGGAAAGGCCATCATGAGGGCAGATTCGGCCGTCGGCGGCAAAGGAGACCTCGTGGGCGCGTACACCGAGACGTATCGGCGCAGTCTGGACGACCCGGAGCACTTCTGGCTCGAAGCCGCCCGGGCGATCGACTGGACGAAACGGCCCACTCGCGCGCTCGACTCCTCCGCCGCGCCGTTCTACCGCTGGTATCCCGACGGCGAGCTGAACACGTCCTACAACGCGCTCGACCGGCACGCCGACGGCGGCCGCGGGGCGCAGGACGCGCTGATCTGGGATTCGCCGGTCACCGGTCGCAAACGCCGCTACACCTACGCCGAACTGCGGGACGAGGTCGCGACCTTCGCCGGCGCGCTCGCGTCGCTCGGGGTAACCCGAGGCGATCGCGTGATCCTCTACCTGCCGATGATTCCGCAGGCGGTCATCGCGATGCTCGCCTGCGCGCGGATCGGCGCGGTGCATTCGGTGGTGTTCGGCGGGTTCGCGCCGAAGGAGCTGGCCGCGCGGATCGAAGACGCCAAGCCGAAGCTGATCCTCGCCGCGTCGTGCGGGATCGAGCCGACGCGGATCGTCGAGTACAAGCCGATCATCGACGCTGCCCTCAAGGCCACCGAGCATCAGCCGGAGCACGTCGTGGTGTTCCAGCGCGAGCAGGCGCGCGCGGAACTGTCCGGCTCCGACCTCGACTGGACCGACCTCGTCGCCGACGCCGACCCGGTGGATCCGGTTCCGGTGAAGGCGACCGACCCGCTGTACATCCTCTACACCTCCGGCACCACGGGGCGGCCGAAGGGCGTGGTCCGCGACGCGGGCGGGCACGCGGTCGCGCTGGCGTGGTCGATGGGTGCGCTGTACGACATTCACGCTGGGGATGTGTGGTGGACGGCTTCCGACGTCGGCTGGGTCGTCGGGCACTCGTACATCGTCTACGCGCCGCTGCTGGTCGGGGCGACAACCGTGCTGTACGAAGGAAAACCCGTTGGAACGCCCGACGCTGGCGCGTTCTGGCGGGTCATCTCCGAGCATGGTGTGCAGGCGCTTTTCACCGCACCGACGGCGTTGCGCGCGGTGAAGAAGGTGGATCCGGACGCCGACGAACTCAAAAAGTACGACCTGTCCCAGTTCCGCACCCTGTTCATGGCGGGCGAGCGGCTCGACCCGGAGACCTACCACTGGGCGCACGACATCCTCGGCACGCCGGTCGTCGACCACTGGTGGCAGACCGAAACCGGCTGGCCGATCGCGGCCAACCCGCGCGGTCTCGAACCGATGCCGGTCAAACCCGGGTCGGCGACGAAACCGGTGCCCGGCTGGGACGTGCGCATCCTCGACCAGGCGGGCGAGGAACTGCTAGCCGGTCGCGAGGGCGCGATCACGCTGAAACTGCCGCTGCCGCCGGGTTCGCTGCCGACGCTGTGGGGCGACGACGAGCGCTACCGCGAGGCGTACCTGTCGCGTTATCCCGGCTACTACCTGACCGGCGATTCGGGCTACCTCGACGAGGACGGCTATCTCTTCGTCATGGGCCGCACCGACGACGTGATCAACGTGGCCGGGCACCGGCTGTCGACCGGCTCGATGGAGGCGGTGCTGGCGTCGCATCCGGCCGTCGCGGAGTGTGCGGTGATCGGGGTCGCGGATCAGCTGAAGGGGCAGGTGCCGCGCGGTTTCGTGGTGCTCAAGGCGGGTGTCGAAATGCCCGAGGACCAGTTGCGCGACGAGCTGGTGGCGCTGGTCCGGCGCGACATCGGGCCGGTGGCGGCGTTCCGGGACGTGTCCGTGGTCGGCGCGCTGCCGAAGACTCGCTCGGGGAAGATCCTGCGCAAGACGATGCGCGGGATCGCGGACGGGCGCGACGAGCCGGTTCCGTCGACGATCGAGGATCCGTCGGTGCTCGACGCGTTGCGGGCGATCCTGCGGCCCTGAGCATCCCGGCGAACGGGACATCCGGCGTCAGCCGACCCTTTCGGACGTTGTCAGCGTCCCCGGTAGTGGTCTATACCTCTTGGAGTCCGCCTTCTCCGCGACGCGACCGGAGGTATGCCGTGAGGAAGACCCTGTCCAGGGCCGTGCTTGGGGTGACCGTGCTCGGGCTCGCCGCGGTGGGAGTGCCCGGGCCGGCCGCGGCGAGTCCCGCGCCCAGCGAACGGCAGGTCACCGACCTCGTGCCGGCGCCGGTGCACGCCGTGGCGAAGGCGGACGCCACCTTCCGGCTCACGCCGCTGACCGTGATCCGCGCCGGGCGCGGCACCGGGGACGTCGCGGCGTACCTGCGCGGGCTGCTGCGTCCGGCGACCGGCTTCCCGCTGCCGGTCGTCCCGGCGAGCCCTGGATTGTCCGCGATCTCGCTCGACCTCGGCCACGCCGACCCGCGCGTCGGCGACGAGGGATATCAGCTCGACGTCACGAAGAACGGCGTCCGGCTGCGCGCCAACACCTCCACCGGGCTGTTCGTCGGCGTCCAGTCGCTGCGGCAGCTGCTGCCGTCCGCGATCGAGGCGAAGTCGGTGCAGCACCGCACATGGACGATCGCCGGCGGCAGCGTGCTCGACTACCCGCGGTTCGCCCACCGCGGCGCGATGCTCGACGTCGCGCGGCATTTCTTCACGCCCGCACAGGTGAAGAAGTACATCGACCAGATCGTCCAGTACAAGATCAACACGCTGCACCTGCACCTCAGCGACGACCAGGGCTGGCGCATCGAAATCAAGAGCTGGCCCCGGCTGGCGACCGAAGGCGGCAAGACCGCGGCGTACGGCGACCCGGGCGGCTACTACACGCAGGAGCAGTACCGCGACATCGTCGCGTACGCCGCGAGCCGGCACATAACGGTGGTGCCGGAAATCGACATGCCTGGGCACACGAACGCCGCCCAGTCGGTGTACGCCGAACTCAACTGTGACGGCAAGGCCGTCCCGCCGCGCACCGACATCGAGGTCGGCTACAGCTCGCTGTGCATCAATTCGCCCGCCACGTACCGATTCGTGGAAGACGTGATCCGCGAACTCGCCGCGATCACCCCCGGCAAATTCATCGGCATCGGCGGCGACGAAGCACATTCGACGCCCGCCGCGGACTACAAAACCTTCTACGAGAAGGTAAGCCCGATGGTCGCCAAGTACGGCAAGCTGATCACCGGCTGGCACGAGATCGCGAAGACGCCGCTGCCGACGTCCGCCGTGCCGCAGTACTGGGACCAGGGCGGCCCGAACGCGGACCTGGCCGCCGCCGCGGCGCACGGGAACAAGTTCGTCATGTCGCCCGCCAACCACGCCTATCTCGACATGAAGTACACGGAATCGACGAAACTGGGCCAGGACTGGGCCGGTCTGGTCGAAGTCCGCGACGCCTACGAATGGGACCCGGCGAAGCTCGTTCCCGGCGTCGGGGAGAAGTCCGTCGCCGGGGTCGAAGCTCCACTGTGGACGGAAACCATCCGGACCAGCGACGACATCGAGTACATGGCCTTCCCGCGCCTGCCCGGCGTCGCGGAGATCGGCTGGTCGCCGCAATCGTCGCGCGGCTGGGACGGTTACCGGGACCGCATCGCCAAACAGGCACCTCGCTGGGAAGCGCAGGGAATCGACTTCTACCGCTCACCGCAGGTCGACTGGAAGTAGCTCCCTAGCGCGGTCCACTTTGGACTGGACGCCCTTGCGGTAAGTCTCCGGCAACGCGGCCGTCGACAGCACCCGCTCGGCCAGTTCCAGCATCGGCCCGGGGCCTGGCAGCTGCGCGTAGTTCGCCGACGCGGCGAGGAACGTCTCCCCGACGGTCGGCCCCTCGGCCTGTTCCACGAGGTCGAGCGGCCCGGCCGTCGGGACGGTGCCCGGCCGCAGCACGCGCAGGTACCAGCCGCAGCGCTGGGTGCTGATCATCGCGGGCACGACGTCCTTGCGGCCGGTCCGCATCGCGAGCTTGAAACACGGATGCCGTGGCTGGGCGATCTGCACGAGCGCGTCGCCCCAGGCCCAGACGTCGCCGATCCGCGCGTCGCTCTCCAGCACGCCGTGCACGGAGAGGTTCTCGCCGAAGTCGCCGTGCGCCACGGAGTAGCCCTCCGCGGTCCACACTGGATAGTGCTCGATCGGGTAGACGTAGACGGCTTTGTCGGGGCCGCCGTGCACCGAGAGGTCGGCTTGGCGGTCTCCGGCCAGGTTCAGTTCGGACAGTGCCAGTTCCCCGGCTTCGACCCGGGTTTTCCGGATCGCGCTCAGGACCGGCTGGTCCCGCTGGTGGCCGAGCACGCTCGGTTCGCCCACGTAGACGTCTTTCAGCGACAACATGAGGTGAACCTAGCAAGCCCGGCCAACGCGGCTCACCGCGTGCGAGGAGGCCGGACCAGCGACGTCAGCACCGCGACGAAGCGGGTCAGCGCCGGGGGCAACGAGCGGCCGGCCATCGTCTGCACCTGCGCCTCCCGCTTCCCGAAGACCGGGTTGTCCACGAGCACGTAGGCGACTCCCTCGGCGGCCGCGTCGGCGTGTGGTTCGCCAAGTCCGCCGACCAGCGCGATCCCGCCGCCCCGGCGCACGAACTCGTACTGCGGCGCCAGCTCTCCGCACACCAGAACCGCGTCGACCGTGCGATCCTCCAGCCGCACGGCGATGTCCAGCAATTCCCGCAGGCTTTGCCCAGGAACAGGCAGCGCCAGCGGGTAGTCGCACAGCTCGGCCACGCTCAGGCTGTCGCGTCCGGCCAGCGGGTGTCCGAGCGGAACGATCGCGTACACCGGGACGACCACCGCGCTCTCGACCCGCACCTCTCGCTGCAGCCCGGTCGCGTACGTCACCGCGACGTCGGCAGAACCTTCCAGCACCCGGCGGGTCGCCTCCTCGCGACCGACGACGTCGAGCCGGAACGTCACCTCGGGATGGTCCTCCCGAAACCGCGCCATCGCCTGCGGCACCACCCGCCGCGCGAATCCTTCGGTACACGCCACGGTGAACGACCTGGCCTTCCGGTCGCGTCCGGAGCGCAGTTCGCCGAGCAGCGCCGCGGACTCGGCTTCTGTCCGGCGCAGGTGGTCGAGCAGCAGATTCCCGGCTTCGGTCGGCACCATGCCGCGCGGATGCCGGACGAACAGCGGCACCCCGATCGACGTTTCGAGCTTCGCGATCTGCCTGCTGATCGCCGAGGGCGCGACGGTGAGCGCGGCCGCCGCCTCGGTCACCGAACCCGTGCGGGCGACCTCCAGGAAGTAGGCCAGTCCCGTCGGCAAGAGCCGCATCTAGCCCTCCTCGATTCCGGTTTGCCGAAATGAGAACGGTAGCCGATCCAAACGGCAATAGTCACGACGCCGTACCGCGGCTTACGCTGCGCCGACAGCCGCCCTGACTCCCGGGAGGAATCCCCGTGACATCGACGGAACTGCTCGCCAAAGCCCGGTACCAAGTGGACTCCGGAGTTTTCTTCGCCGAGCTGGCCCGGCTCGTCAGTTATCCCACGGTGAGCACCAGCCCGGACGGACGTGTTGCTGTCAAGGCATACCTGGCCGAGGTGCTGAAGCCGACGTTGACCGCGCTTGGCTGCGCGGTCGAGACGTATCCGAACCCCGATCCGGCCGGCGGCCCGTTCCTCGTGGCGACCCGGCTGGAATCGCCCGAGCTGCCGACCTTGCTGTGCTACGGGCACGCCGACGTGGTCGACGGACAGGCCGGACGGTGGAGCGAAGACCGCGATCCGTGGACGCTGACCGCCGACGGCGAACGCTGGTACGGCCGCGGCACCGCGGACAACAAGGGCCAGCACCTGGTCAATCTCACCGCGTTGCGGCTGGTGCTCGACCACCGGGGAGCGCTGGGCTTCAATCTGAAGTTCCTCTTCGAAACCGGGGAGGAGATCGGCTCCCCCGGGCTCGCCGAGTTCGCTGCCCAGCACCGGGAATTGCTGGCGGCCGACGTGCTGATCGCGTCCGACGGTCCCCGGCTGGACGCGGCTACGCCGACGTTGTTCCTTGGCGCGCGGGGCGGCGTGCGGATCACCCTCGACGCGGATCTGCGGCCGGACGCCTACCATTCCGGCAACTGGGGCGGGCTGCTGCGCAACCCCGCGACGACGCTCGCCGGGGCGATCTCGTGCCTGGTCGACGGGCACGGCCGCATCCAACTTCCCGAACTGCTGCCGGACGAACTGCCGGACACCGTGCGCGAAGCGCTCGCCGGGGTCGTCGTCGCGAACACCCCCGGCGACCCGGTGCCGGACGAGGGCTGGGGCGCACCGGGACTGACCGCGGCCGAACGGCTCTACGGCTGGAACACCTTGGAGGTACTGGCGTTCGGCGCGGCCGACGTGGACCGGCCGGTGAACGCGATCCCCGGCCGGGCGCGCGCGGTGCTGCAACTGCGTTACGTCACTGGGACCACTCTCGACGGCATGGCCGAGGCGATTCGGAAACATCTTGCCGCACAAGGTTTTTCGATGGTCGACGTGAGCCTTTCCGAGAGCTATCCGGCCAGTCGCACTCCGGTTGAGAACCCCTGGGTGCAGTGGGCGCGGACCGTTCTCTCCCAGGCCGCCGGCACCGAGGCCGTCACGCTGCCCAGCTTCGGCGGAGGCCTGCCCAACCACGTCTTCACCGACATTCTCGGCATGCCGACGCTGTGGCTGCCGCACTCCTACCCCGGCTGCCTGCAGCACGCCCCGGACGAACATCTGCTCGCGCCGATCGCCCGGGAAGGGCTCGTCCTCGCCACGGCGCTGTTCGACGCCCTCGGCCAGAACGGAAAGGACGTCCGATGCTGAGCGCTGAGAACACCTCTTCGACCACGACCCGAAGCGGCACGCGGCGGGCGGTCGCCGCGGCGGTCATCGGCAACGCGCTGGAATGGTTCGACATCGCTGTCTACGCGTTGATGGCCAGCTACATCGGCAAGGCGTTCTTCCCCCACGACGACCCTGGCGTCCAGTTGGTGGAAGCCTACGCCGTTTTCGGCATCACCTTCCTGATCCGGCCGCTCGGCGCGCTGGTTCTCGGCTCGTACGCCGACCGTCGTGGCAGGCGACGCGCGCTGGTGCTGACGATCCGGCTGATGGTGATCGGCACGTTCCTGCTCGCCGTCCTGCCGGGGTACGACACGATCGGCGTGTTCGCTCCGATCGGCGTGCTCGTCGCCCGGCTCCTGCAGGGCTTCGCCGCGGGCGGCGAATTCGGGGCGGCGACGTCGTTTCTCATCGAGCGCGACGACCGGCGCAAGGGCTTCCTCGGCAGTTTCCAGTTCGCCAGCCAAGGGTTGGCGACCCTGCTGTCGGCCGCGTTCGCAGCCGGACTGACCGCCTTGCTGCCCGCCTCCGAGATGGCGTCGTGGGGCTGGCGGATCCCGTTCGTGTTCGGTCTCCTGGTCGGTCCGGTCGGCTACTACCTGCGCCGCCACGTCGACGAATCCCCGCGACCGGTGGAAGACCGGCCGAAATCGGCGGTGCGCGAGGTGTTCCGCGAACAGTGGGGCGGCCTGTTGATCGCGGGCGGTGCGCTGGTCGTTTCGACGTCGCTGAACTTCATCCTGCAGTCGCTGCCCGCGTTCGCGATCAAGAACCTCGGCCTTGACGCCTCGGCGTCCTTCGCCGCGTTGCTGATCACTTCGGTGTTGCTGACCCTGGTGCCGCCGCTGGCCGGTTTGCTCTCGGACCGCTACGGCGGCATCCGCATGATGACCGGAGCCGCGGTGCTGATCGGGATTTCGGTGCTGCCGCTGTATCTCTGGGTCACTTCAGCGCGCTCGTTCGCCGTGCTGGCGGTCGCGATGGCAGTGCTGGGACTGCTGAAGGCAGTCTACTTCGGACCGTTGCCCGCGATGATGGCCAGCGTGTTCCCGACGCAGACCCGCGCGACCGGGCTGGCGTTCAGCTACAACGCGGCGGTCGGTGTCTTCGGCGGTTTCACCCCGGCCATCGCGAGCACGCTGGTGGCTACGACCGGATCGCCGATCTCCCCGGGCTATTACCTGGTGGCGACCGCCTTGGTCAGCCTGACGGCCTTGTTCGCCGCTCGCCGGACCCGGGGGATCCGGTGAGCGGCGAGGTCATCCGTTCAGCTCCGCCGACTCCTCGTCGCTGAACAGCCGGGACCGGATGAGGAACCGCACCCCTTCCGGCGCTTCGAGCGAAAACCCGCTCCCCCGGCCGGGCACCACGTCGATGGTCAGATGCGTATGCCGCCAGTACTCGAACTGCGGCCCGGACATCCACACCGGCACCGGGTCGATCCCTTCCACCGTCAGGTCCCCCAGGTGCACGTCGCGGGCACCGACGCGGAATTCCCCTGCGGGATAACACATCGGGGCGCTGCCGTCGCAGCATCCGCCGGACTGGTGGAACATCACCGGCCCGTGGACCGGCACCAGCCGCCGCAGCAGGTCGGCGGCGGCCGGTGTCAGGTCGACCCGCTGGGTCATCAGAAGAAGCCCAGCGCCTGGTCGGAGTAGGAGACCAGCATGTTCTTCGTCTGCTGGTAGTGGTCCAGCATCATCTTGTGCGTCTCGCGGCCGATGCCGGACGCCTTGTAACCGCCGAACGCCGCGTGCGCCGGATAGGCGTGGTAGTTGTTCACCCACACCCGGCCGGCCTGGATGTCGCGGCCAGCGCGGTAGGCGGTGTTCCCGTCGCGCGACCAGACGCCGGCGCCGAGGCCGTACAGGGTGTCGTTGGCGATCTTGAGCGCGTCGTCGTAGTCGTCGAACTTCGCCACGGACACCACCGGGCCGAAGATCTCCTCCTGGAAGATGCGCATCTTGTTGTCGCCCTCGAACACCGTCGGCTGCACGTAGTAGCCGCCGGACAGGTCGCCGCCGAGGTCGGAACGCTCCCCGCCGGTGAGCACCTTCGCGCCCTCCTGCCTGCCGATGTCGAGATAGGACAGGATTTTCTCGAGCTGGTCGTTCGAGGCCTGCGCGCCGATCATCGTTTCGGTGTCGAGCGGGTTGCCCTGTTTGATCTTCTTCACGCGCTCGACCGCGTCGCCGAGGAACCGGTCGTAGATGCCGGACTGGATCAGCGCGCGCGACGGGCAGGTGCAGACTTCGCCCTGGTTCAGCGCGAAAAGCGCGAAGCCCTCCTGCGCCTTGTCGTAGAACGCGTCGTTGGCCGCGGCGACGTCGTCGAAGAAGATGTTCGGGCTCTTGCCGCCGAGCTCGACGGTCACCGGGATGATGTTTTCGCTGGCGTACTGCAGGATCAGCCGCCCGGTCGTCGTCTCGCCGGTAAACGCGACCTTGCGGACGCGATTGCTCGACGCGAGCGGTTTGCCCGCCTCGACGCCGAACCCGTTGACGACGTTCAGCACGCCCGGCGGGATCAGGTCGCCGATGATCGACAGCAGCAGGTGGATCGACGCCGGGGTCTGCTCGGCGGGCTTCAGCACGATCGCGTTGCCCGCGGCCAGCGCCGGGGCGAGCTTCCATACCGCCATCAGCAGCGGGAAGTTCCACGGGATGATCTGGGCGACGACCCCCAGCGGCTCGTGGAAATGGTAGGCGACGGTGTTGTCGTCGATCTGCGAGATGCCGCCCTCCTGGGCGCGCAGGGCTCCGGCGAAGTAGCGGAAGTGGTCGATCGCGAGCGGGATGTCGGCGGCGAGGGTTTCGCGGACCGGCTTGCCGTTCTCCCAGGCCTCGGCGACCGCGATCCTCTCGAGGTTCTGTTCCATCCGGTCGGCGATCTTGAGCAGGATGTTCGCGCGCTCCTCGGCCGAGGTGCGGCCCCACGCGGGCGCGGCGCCCTCGGCCGCGTCGAGCGCCCGGTCGACGTCGGCCGCCGTGCCGCGGGCGATCTCGGTGAAGGTCTTCCCGGTCACCGGCGTCGGGTTCTCGAAGTACTGCCCGCCCGCCGGCGCGACGTATTCGCCGCCGATGTAGTGGTCGTAGCGAGTCTCGTAGTCGACGACGGCGCCGTCGGTGTTCGGTGCGGCGTATACGGCCATCTTGCCCTGCCTCGTTGCTGGTCGGTGACGGTCGGCGGCGACCGTAGGCCGGGCAACGTTGCGCCAACGTTGCAGCCTTGTGACCAGGGTCTCTACTCTCGTCCACGTGGCAGAGCCGCCCGAACCCGACCTGTTGCGCGATCCGGAGTCGTACGCGCGACTGCTCCGGCACGTCCGCGAAGCGGTGCTGTCCGGGGCCACCGCGCCGCGCTCCCCGCGCTCGGTGGTGTCGGCGTCGTGGGAACGCTCGCTGGCCGCGCGCGTCGACCCCGACGCCGGCGAGGCCCCGCTGGTCTGCGAGGCGGACGAACTCACCGACCTGCGCGCGGAGCATCCGCTGGCCCCGGTGCTGCCGCTGTTGCGCGAGATGCTGGTGAGCATCGCCGACGACGCCGAGCACATGATGATCGTGACCGACGCGAACGGGCTCATCCTGTGGCGCGAGGGCGCGACCGGCGTGCTGCTGCGCGCGGACCGGGTCGCGCTCACCGAGGGCACGCGGTGGAGCGAAGAGGCGATCGGCACGAACGCGATGGGCACCACGCTCGCGACAGGGAAACCGGTGCAGATCTACTCCGCCGAACACCTCGTGCGCCGCTACCACACGTGGACCTGCGCGGCGGCCCCCGTACGCGACCCGGACACCGGCGCATTGCTCGGCTCGATCGACGTCAGCGGCCCGCTCCGCACCGTGCATCCGGCGATGTTGTCGCTGGTCACGGCCACGGCGCAGCTTGCTGAGGGACGGCTGCGGGCGCAGCTGGCGCTCCGGGACGAGAAGGTGCGGCGGGCGAACATGCCGCACTTGGCGTCGTTGCGAGGCCGCCCCGGCGCGCTCCTTTCCGCGGGCGGACGGGTGCTGGCCGCCGAATCGTGCACCCTTCCGTCCACTGTGGAGGTACGGAAAGGCGGTGGCACGGTGACGCTGCCGGACGGACGGATCGCCACCGTCGACCCGCTCGACGAGGGCTACCTGCTGCGCATCGCCACCTCCGGCTCCGCGCCCCGGCGGAGGCTGTCCCTCGAATACCTCACCGACGGTCCCGGATCGACCACTGTGGACGGTCGAGACGTTCCGTTCACCTTGCGGCACGCCGAATTGCTGACCCTGCTCGCGCTGCAGCCGCGCGGGTTGTCGGCGGAGAAACTGGCGTTGCAGTTGTATGGGGAGGCGGGCAATCCGGTGACCGTGCGCGCGGAGATCCACCGGTTGCGCACTCAGCTCGGCACTGGGGTTTTACAGACGCGCCCGTACCGGCTCGCGGCCACAGTGGACGCGGATTTCCTGCGCACCAAAGCCGCACTGCGCGCCGGGGACGCCGCGGCAGCGGTTCGGTCGTTCCGCGGTCCGCTGCTCGCCGAGTCGGAGTCGCCTGCGATTCTTGAGGAACGCGAGTCGATCAGCGCGCAGGTCCGGCAGCTGGCGTTGAACAGCGGGGACGCGGATACGTTGTGGGCGTTCTGGGAAACCTCTTGCGGGGCCGATGATCTGGAGATTCTGGACGCGTTGTCCGCCGCCCTTCCCGCTTCCGATCCACGGCTTGCCGCAGTGCGGACTCACCGGGCCCGGCTGGGTTAAGCGCGCCCCGATGGGGTTTTCTTGGCAGTGCGGGGCGGGGTGCGTCGCCGGGGGGGGTGAGGCGTGGGGCCACTGGTAGGACTTGATTTGCGAAGATCGAATCCTGAAACTCCAGAGGCCCCACGTGATTGCCTACGGTGCCACACTCGACGTGGCGCGCGAGCTTGCCCTGTTCGTCGCGCGTGTCCTGCACGCCGAGCGCCGCCGCCCTCCTCAAAACCCGCTGGCGAGCACTCCGACACGTCACCCTCTGCCCCACACGCATCGGCCGCATCGCCCAAGCAGCCCTCACCCACCACGAACACCACAACCACTACTGAGAAAACCCCAATGTGGCATTGGGTGCGTCCGACGCACCGAACGCCACATTGGGTGCGTCGCATGCACCCAATGCCACATTGGGGCG
>NZ_JBSHAM010000100.1:0-26992 GCF_053611505.1 Amycolatopsis sp. NPDC054798
ATCAGATTCCCTCAAGGTGGCCCTCACGGACGTTGGCGTCGTGGCAGGCCGGGCACCGCACCCGCCTACTGAGAAAACCTCAGTGGGGCGCACTATCGCCTCTCGACCCGAACCGCCAAAGGGCCCCGCCTCGTGAGTGTTGATGCCGGTTAGAACCGGCACAAACACTCACGACCTAGCCGAGCCTGGCGCTGACCACCGGACGCTCAGTCGACCCGCTGTTGACATTGGTCCGGCGACGCCACCGCAACAGCCCGTCGCCGAACTCCACCGTGACCGTGTCATGGAACGGCGATTCCACGAAATACCACTCCAACACCAGTTCCCGCGGAGAACGCCACTGCGCCGCAGCGAGAACGCGCGCCGATTCAGCCTGATACGAGTGATGCAACTGCCAGGTGGAAACACTGGTATCAGACTCGACCCAAGCAGAAAGTCCACAACGGACCGAGTGTCGCCCACGAGCGTCGTCCAAAGCAACGACCAGCACGTCGCCGTCGACCGCGAACGAAATCTCCGCCAGTCCGTCCTCATTGGACTCGCAAAGATACCGCTGGCCATCCAGCTCGACCGCAGTCGGCGAAAGCGCCGGAGCGACCGCAGTGCCCGCGAGGTCAGCCGCCAGCAAAGCATCGGCCGAAGCGGAAGGATCGCCGTCGAAAGCGGGGACCAGCAGGTCGTGCACCAGACCGGACAGCAGCCGATGCTTCCCATGGGTGATGCTGCCGGTCGTGACGACCACCGCATCGTGCTGGGGGAGCACGAAGACGTCCTGGCCGAACATTCCGGACGCCCGGTAGCCGCCGTCGGCGTCCAGCCACAGTTGGTAGCCGTAGCCTTCCGGCCGTTCGTCGGAGTCGGCGGAGGAAACCGGGACGAATTCGGTGCCGTTCCAGCTTCCGGCGTCGGCGTTCTGGACGTGCCACGCGGTGGCCTCGCGCACCCAGCCCGAGGGCAGGATCCGTTCGCCCTGCCAGATTCCGTCGTGCAGGTGCAGCACGCCCCACTTCAGGAAGTCGATGCTGCGCAGGCTCAGGCCGTTCCCGCCGGAGCAAATGCCTTCCGGATCGGTGTCCCAGCTGTGCCCGGCGAAGCCGAGCGGGGCGAACAGCCTCGGCTGCAGGTAGTCGAACACCGACTGGCCGGACGTCCGCTGCACGATGGCGGACAGCATGTGCGACGTCGCGCTGGAGTAGGTGAACGCCTTGCCCGGCGGCAGTTCCACGGGGGTGCGCAGGTATTCCCGCACCCAGCTGGTCTTCAGCAGCCGCCAGGTCTTGCCGGACAGGCCGACGCGGTGGCCGGTCCGCATGGTCAGCAGGTCTTCGACGGTGATCGCGCGCAGGTGGTCCGACGCGTCGGACGGCGTGAGTTCCGGGAAGAACGACACCAGCCGATCGTCCAGGCGCAGCAAGCCTTCGTCCAGGGCGAGCCCGATTGCTGTGCCGACAAAGGACTTCGTCGCCGAGTGTGTCGTGTGTGGACGGTCGGCGCGGTAGGGCCACCAGTACTGCTCGAAGGCCAGTTTGCCCGACCGGTAGACGAGCAGGCTGTCGAGCGAGATTCCGTCGGCGGCCAGCCGGTGCAGGAACCCGCGCACGCCCTGGGCGTCGAGGCCGGCGTCGGACGGGGCGGCGGAGGGGAAGGTCACGAAGGCTCCCGGACGAGTGTTTTCTTGTGGTTCGCGAGCCGTTCGGCGACCCGCGAGAGGGCGATGTTGACGACGATGTAGAGCAGCCCGGCCCCGACGTACGCCTGGATGAAATCGCCGCTGAACTCGCCGAGCACCTTGCCGTTGTTCAGCAGTTCGGCGATGCCGACGACGTAGCCGAGGCTGGATTCCTTGAGCACCCGCACGGTCTGGCTGATCAGCGCGGGCGCGAGCGCGCGGGCCGCCTGCGGGAGCACGACGAACGTCATGACCTCCCAGTGCCGCAGGCCGATCGCGTGCCCGGCCTCGCTCTGGCCGCGGCCCACGGCGAGGATCCCGGCCCGCACGATCTCGGCGAAAATCGCCCCGGCGTGCGCGACGATCGCCAGCACCAGCTGCCAGAAGATCGGCACCCGGACGCCGAGGAGCGGCAGCCCGAACATGAAGAAGAACAGGATCAGCAGCAGCGGCATCGCGCGGAAGAACTCGATGACGGCGGCGCACGGCCAGCTCAGCCACCGCTTCCGGCTCAACCGGCCGAGCGCGAGCAGCACTCCTGCCGCGACCGAAAGCACCGTGGACACCACGCCGACCAGCAGGGTCATTGCCAAGCCCTGCAACAGGAATCGCAGCATCGCGCCGTCGACGAGGATCGCCCAGCGGGCCGGGTCGAGCTGCCCGGAGGCGCCGAGCTTCACGAGCACGAGGGCCAGCAGGCCGAGCAGGACGAGTCCGCAGAGGAGCGAAACCAGGCGCAGCCGGGCTTTGGCTTTCGGGCCGAGGGCGTCGAAGAGGATGTCGTCGTTCACCGGAGCACCCGGGCCTTTCGCTCGACGATCCGCACGACCCCGCTGACCGCGAGATTGATCACGAGGTAACCGCAGGCCGCGACGGCGAAGGCGAGGATCGGTTCGGCGGTCTCCAGGTTGAACGAGCGGGTTTCCAGGGTCAGTTCGTCCACGCCGACGGCCGCGCCGAGCGCCGACCCGAGCGCGGTGTTGATCAGGATCGTGCCCAGCGGCTGCACCATCGCGCGGAACGCTTGCGGCAGCAGGACGTCCAGCAGGACCCGGCGGAACGGCAGCCCGATCGCCCTGGCCGCTTCGACCTGCCCGCGATCAACCGCGCGGATGCCCGAGCGGACGGTTTCGCAGACGTACGCGCCGAAGTAGATGCCCAGCGCGAGCACCAGGCACCAGAACAACGGAATGAGCACGCCCGCGTCGGGCAGCCCGAAGATCAGCAGCACGGCGATCAGCAGCAACGGCGAGTTGCGGACGAGGTCGACATACAGCCGTCCGGCGACCCGCAGCGGCCGGACCGGGCTGATCCGGCAGATCGCGACGAGGCAGCCGAGGACGAGCGCGAGCGGAAAGGCGCACGCGGTGAGCAGCAAAGTGGTGGTGAAACCGCCGAGGATTTCCCCGGCGTGACCGGAAAGCACGGGCGATCTCCCTTCAGGAGCCGGGGACGGAACCGGGCCGGGGCGGCTCGGGGGCGGGACCGGACACGAGCGGGCCGACGGTCTGCTCCCACAGCCGCCGCCAGCTGCCGTCGGCGGCGATGCGCTGCAGGAAGCCGACGACGATCTGCTTGAACGCCGGATCGTCCTTCGGCAGCCCGATGCCGAACGGGCTGCTGCCGTAGGTCGCCGGCGTCATCCGCAGCCGGGCGTCGACCGCGGTTTTGCCGAGCAGGATCGCGGTGTTCGCCGACCACGCCTGTACCCGGCCTTGCCGGACGGCGGCAGCGCACTGGCTCGATTCCTCGAACACCACCGCCCGCGCCTGCGGACACGCCTTCTTCAGCGCTTCCTGCGCCGCACCAGGCTGTACCGCCACGTCTTTCCCGGCCAGCTCGCGCACCGCGGTGATCTGCGGACCGCCCGCGCCGACGACGATGCCGGAACGCGCGATGTAGTACGGCCCGGCGAACGAGACGAGCCGCGCCCGGCTTTTGCTGATCGTGTAAGTGCAGACGGCGACATCGACGGATTGGTTCTGCAGGATCGCTTCGCGCGTGTCGGCTCCGCCGGTGATGGTGTCCACCTCGGGCGTGCCGAGCAGGTATTTGGCCAGCAGCTGGGCGATCCCGATGTCGAAGCCGGTGATCTTGCCGGTCGCCGGGTTCTTCATGCCGAACCCGGGCGTGGTCACCGAACCGGACTGCCGCAGCACGCCTTGGCCGCGGATCCGGCGCAGCGTAGGCGTTTCCGGCAGGCCGACGCCGACCGGCCCGCGCGCGACGGCGTCGGCCTGGTCGAGCGTGGCGTAGGCGGGATTGCCCGCGGTGCGGGTGGTTCCGCCGCCGCAGGAGGCGAGCAGCGGGACCGCGCCGGCGGCGAGCAACGCGGTCCGGCGGGAGAGAAGAACGGACATGAGGGCCTCCAGGCTCAGTGGCTGAGCACGCGGGCGAGGAAGTCGCGGGCGCGTTCGGTCCGCGGCGAGCCGAAGAAGACGTCCGGCGCGGCGGATTCCGCGATCCGGCCGTCGGCCATGAACACGACGCGGTCGGCGGCCTTGCGGGCGAAACCCATCTCGTGGGTCACCACGATCATGGTCATGCCGTCGGCGGCGAGCGCGGTCATCACGTCGAGCACCTCGTGGATCATCTCCGGGTCGAGCGCGCTGGTCGGTTCGTCGAACAGCAGCACGCGCGGTTCCATCGCCAGCGCGCGGGCGATCGCGACCCGCTGCTGCTGACCGCCCGACAGCTGCGCCGGGTACTTGTCGCCGTGCGCGCCGACGCCTACTCGTTCCAGCAGTTCGTCGGCCCGCTTCCGCGCGTCGGCGCGGCTGAGCCCGCGAACCCGGACGGGGCCGAGCATCACGTTCTCCCGCACGGTTTTGTGCGCGAAGAGATTGAAGGACTGGAACACCATGCCGACGTCGGCGCGCAGCCGGGCGAGGTCCGCGCCCTCGGCGGGCAGCGGGCGGCCCTCGATCTCGATCGAGCCCTCGTCCGCGGTCTCCAGGCGGTTGACGCAGCGGCACAGCGTCGATTTCCCGGACCCGGACGGGCCGATGACCACGACGACTTCGCCGCGCCGGACGTCGAGGTCGATCCCGGTCAGCACCCGGGCCGCTCCGAACGACTTGCCGACGCCGCGCAGCCGCAGGAGGGGCTGATCTGTGCTCATGAGTGCTCCTCGTCGAGCCGGCGGGTAGGGTTCACTACACAACGGAGAACCCTCCGGCAGTTTGTAGTAGCCACTACGTCTAGTCAAGGGTGTCATGTCCACTACTTATCCCGCCGGCGACCACTTCGACGACTACGTCCGCGCCCGGCTCGACGACCTCAAGCCCGCCGAACGCCAGGTCGCGCGGTTCATGCTGGCCAACCCGAACGAGGTGCTGTTCTCCTCGGCGGGCGACCTCGGCGCGGCGGCCGGGACCAGCGACGCGACCGTGGTCCGCACCGCGAAAGCGCTCGGCTATTCCGGGCTGCCCGAGCTGAAGCGCCACCTCGGCCAGACGTTCACCGCGCGCACCGAGCCGACGGTCCGGCTGAGCGCGGCGATGGAGAACCTCGGGTCCACCGGTTCGCGGCAGATCGACCGGGTGATGGCCGACAGCGCGGAGCGGCTGCAGGAAATGCAGCGGCAGCTCGCGCCGGAAGCGGTCGAAGAGGCGGCGCGGCTGCTGCTCGCCGCCCGGATGGTGTTCACCTGGGGGCTCGGCCTGTCCTCGGTGTGCGCCGAGTACGCCGCCTTCCGGCTCGCCCGCCGGGGTCTGGTCACGCGGCATTGCGACGACACCGGGTTCCGGCTCGCGGACGCGTTGCTCCCGTTGGGCGCCGACGACGCGGTGCTGGTGTACGTCCCGGCCCGGCAGAACCGCGATGTCGAGCTGATCCTGCGCTACGCCGAGGAGGTCGGCGCGGCGGTAGTGCTCGTGACGAGCCAGCTGTCCGCGGACCTCGAATCGCGGGTCCGCGTGGTGCTGCCGGCTCCGGATTCCCCGACGAAGTTCACCGGCGAAACCCTGACGGCCTCGATCGTCACCGACATCCTCGCGCACACCATCGCGGGCAGGCAGCCGGAGCGCGCGAAGACGACCGCGGACCTGCTGACGCGGCTTCGGGCGGACCTCGGCGAGCGGAAGTAGCCCTCATCGGCGACGCGCCGATCGTAAGCCCCTGACCTGCGAAGATGAACTATTCTGCAGGGGTATACACGGCGCGTATACCCCTGCTGTATAGTGATCTTCAGCCTCGGGATGCCGAGGTCAAGGGAGGAACAGGGGAATGTCGGTTTCACATACCTTGCTCGGGTTGCTCGAGTCGGGTCCAAGACACGGGTACGACCTGAAACGGGCGTACGACGAGCAGTTCGGGCAAGACCGCCCGCTCGCGTACGGCCAGGTCTACTCGACGCTGTCGCGCCTGCTGCGCAACGGCATGGTCGAGGTCGCGGGGGTCGAGAGCGGCGAAGGGCCGGAGCGGAAGCGCTACACGATCACCGACGCCGGGATCACCGACGTCGAGAAGTGGCTGGGCACTCCGGAAAACCCGGAGCCGTACCTGCAGAACACGCTGTACACGAAGGTGGTCCTCGCGCTGCTGTCCGGCCGCGACGCCAACGACGTGCTCGACGTCCAGCGCAGCGAGCATCTCAAGGTGATGCGCTCGCTCACGAAACGGAAGTACGAGGGCGACCTCGCCGATCAGCTGATCTGCGACCACGCGCTCTTCCACCTCGAGGCGGATCTGCGGTGGCTCGAGCTCACCGCGGCCCGGCTCGGCGAACTCGAGAAAGCGGTGCGCTGATGACCAGGCCGGGAACTCCGTTGCTCGTCGGGAACGGGCTGCACAAATCGTTCGGCCAGACGCGGGCGCTCGACGGGGCGGCGATGACCGTCTCGGCGGGGGAAGTGCTCGCGATCATGGGCTCGTCCGGTTCGGGGAAATCGACGCTGCTGCACTGTCTCGCCGGGATCGTCCGGCCGGACTCGGGCTCGATCCACTACGGCGGCCGCGACCTGGTCGCGATGGACGACAAGGGCCGCAGCGCGTTGCGGCGCACCGAATTCGGCTTCGTGTTCCAGTTCGGCCAGCTCGTTCCCGAGCTGACCTGCCTGGAGAACGTCGCGCTTCCGCTGCGGCTGACCGGGGCGAAGCGCGGGCCGGCCGAGGCCAAGGCGAAGGAATGGCTCGCCCGGCTGGAGGTCGACAACCTGGCGAAGCGCCGCCCGGGCGACGTCTCCGGCGGGCAGGCGCAGCGGGTCGCGGTGGCGCGGGCGCTGGTGACCGGGCCGAAGGTGGTCTTCGCCGACGAACCGACCGGCGCGCTCGACTCGCTCAACGGCGAGAAGGTCATGCAGATGCTCACCCAGGCGGCGCGGGAAACGCACGCCGCGGTGGTGCTGGTGACCCACGAGGCGCGGGTCGCGGCGTACTCCGACCGCGAGATCGTGGTCCGGGACGGGCGCACGGTCGACCGGGAGCTGGTCGCATGATGCGGGATCTGCTGCTGGGACTCCGGCTGGCCGTCGGGGGCGGCCGGATGTCCGGCTCGGCGCTCCTGCGGCTCGCGATGACCGCGTTCGGGATCGCGCTCGCGGTCGCCGTGCTCCTGCCCGCCGCCTCGGTGAGCCACCTGGTGGACGCGCGGTCGGAGCGGGCCGCGGCGATCAAGCAGGACACCGCGCCGCGCGAGGGGATCGCGCCGCTGGCGACCTACCGCTGGTACCCGTCGGTCGGCGAGGACTTCCTCCAGCTGACCGCGGTGGCGCCGACCGGACCGAACTCGCCGGTGCCGCCGGGGCTTTCCCGGCTGCCCGCGCCGGGCGAGGTGATCGTGTCGCCCGCGCTGGCGGAGAAGCTGAACTCGGCCGGGGGCGCTTCGCTCAAGGCGCGGCTGCCGGGGAACGTGGTCGGCCAGATCGCGGAGCCAGGGGTCAGCGACGCGGCCGACCTGACGGCGTACTACGGGTCGACCGCCGCGGAGATCAAGGCCGAGGGCGAGAACGCCAGCAGCGTGTACGCCTACGGCAAGCCTCCGGAAGGGTTCACCCTGCCGCTGGTGATGTGGATGGTCATCGCGCCGATCGCCGCGGTGCTGCTGCTGCCGTTGCTGATCTTCGTGACCACCGCCTCGCGGATGGGCGCGGCGCAACGCGAGCGGCGGCTCGCCGCGCTCCGGCTGATCGGGGTGGACGCCCGGCAGATCAAACGGGTCGCGGCGGCGGAATCGCTGGTCGGCGCGGTGATCGGGCTCGTGGCGGGCGGTGCGCTGTTCTACGCGCTGCGTCCGTTCATCGGGGACTGGCTGCCGTTCGGCCTCCGCGTGTTCGCGGACGATTTCACGCCGTCGTGGGTGTCCTTGCTGGTGATCGTGCTGCTGGTGCCCGGTCTCGCGGTCGGCTCGGCGCTGTTCGGGCTGCGCCGGACGATCGTCGAACCGCTCGGCGTGGTCCGGCAGGGCAAACCGGTGCGGCGGCGGATGTGGTGGCGCTGGACGATCACCGGCATCGGCGCGGTGTTCCTGCTCGGGACGCTCGTCTTCGCGCCGGGATCGGGGAACCAGGCCGCGGCGCTGGCGCTCGCGGTGGGCAGCGTGTTCCTGCTCATGGGCGTCGCGGCGCTGCTGCCGTGGCTGGTGGAGCGGCTCGTGGAACGGCTGCGCGGCGGCCCGCCGTCGTGGCAGCTCGCGGTGCGCAGGCTGCAGCTCGACAGCGGCACCGCCAGCCGGGTGGTGTCCGGGCTGGTCGTCGTGCTGGCCGGGACGATCCTGATCCAGGGCGTGCTCACGTCGCTGACGAGCCGCAGCTCGCACCGGTACGAGCTGCCGGCCGGGGCCGCGGCCGCGCCGGTGCGGGTGGACACGACGAGCGCGCACGAGGCTGAGATCCGCCAGCGGCTGTCCGGGGTGCCCGGGGTGACCGGCGTGCACAGCTCCAAGGGGCTGCAGTTCAAGTCCGGGGGAGAGCACGTCTTCGGCACGGTCGGGGACTGCGTGGCGCTGAAGACGCAGGCGAACATCGGGAACTGCGCGGACGGCGACGTCTTCTATATCGCGGGCTCGTCGGCCCGGCCCGCCCCGAAGGGCGAGTTGCAGATGACCGACTACCGCAAGGACACCGAGGTCGACGGTCCGAAGTGGACGGCCCCGGACAACATCCGGGTGGTGTCCTCGGGCAACGACGCGAAGGCCGTGGCCAGCGATCTGCTGATCACGCCCGGCGCGCTCGGCGGCATCCAGGCGCCGGGGGAACACCTGCAACTGCTGGTCGAGGGCCCCGGCGGCGCGGACGCGCTGATCGACCGGGTCGCGACGGAATTGCGCCCGCTGGCGTGGAAGGCCGAAGTCCGCAAGACGGACTACATATCCGACTACGCCGGCCGTGACGAGCGGATGCTGGCGAGCTTCCGCGCGGTGCTGCTGACCGCGTCGCTCTTCGTGCTGGCAGTGGCGGCGATGAGCCTGCTGATGCTGTCGATCGAGCAGATCAGCGAACGGCGGCGGCCGCTCGCGGCCCTGTCCGCGGCCGGGGTGCCGATCGGAGTGCTGGCCAGGGGATCGCTGTGGCAGACCGCGGTTCCGGTGGTCGTCGGCGTGGTGCTGGCGGTCGGGGCCGGGCTCGGCTTGACCGCTCCGATCCTGCGGCTGGCGAAAATGCCGATGATGGTGGACGGCGGGGTGCTGGCCGGGCTGGCTGGCACCGCGGTCGCCGCGGTGCTGCTGGTGACGGCGTTGACGTTGCCGCTGCTGCGCCAGGTGACGAGGCTGGACACGTTGCGCTCGGAGTAGACCGGGGGTGTGGGTGAAGGGCTCCTCGGGGGAATTCCCCCGAGGAGCCCTTCACTGTGTCTGCCGCAGCGAAAAGACCTCTCCGAACTCGGCGAGGTCGTGCGGTTCCAGCAGGATCGACCAGCCCAGCATCTGCCCGGAGTTCGCGTCGACCGTGACCGTCAGCGCGTTTCCCCGGGGCGGCTTGCTTCCGAGGGGAATCTTGGCGGCATAGCCGACGAAGTTCCCGGTCAGCTGGATCAGGTACACCGGGTCGTTAGACGTGGGTCGCGTTCCGTCGAGGTGTCTCAACGTGTACCGGTCGGTTTTCACGCATCGGACGTCGGACGGGTCTGCCTCGTCGTTCGCGGAGGCCACCCTTCTTGCCGTGGCCAGCAGATCGGCGGGCGCGGGCGGCGAAGAATTCCCTTCGGCGGACGGGAATCCGCTCAAGACCCCGCCCCTTGCCGCACCAGGCCAAGCTCCGCGCACCCGTCCCGAAGCGCCTCCAGCCCGAAGGCGTCCACCGGCCCCACGACTCCAGGCTTCTCCGGCCCGTCGACGCTCAGCCGAACCGCGGCCCAGGCCAGCAGTTCCCCGGTGAGCGTGTACGCGTTCGGTCCCTCAAGCCGCACCTCGACCCGGGAATCGGCGACCGCGACGACCTGTGCGCCGGTTTTCGCCCGGGCGGCCGCGTCCGGCCCTCCGGGCGGTCCGGTCATCGGCCCGCTCACCGCCCGCACCACCGGTCCGGCGAGCGCGGCCAGCGCGGAAACCGCGGGCATCGCCCGGCTCAACGCCGGAAACCATCCATTGTAGACAGTGACCTCGGCGAGAGACGGGAAGTTCCCCGGCAGGAAAAGCACTTCGGTCCCGGAAACCAGAAACGCCGCCTTGGACCGTCCGCGGACCGGGAACGCACGCACGCGGCTGCCGGTCCGTTCCTCGACCAGCCGCCGCTCCCGCCAGCGCAGCGACGGCAAGGTCAACCCGTCCCGCATGGTCGCCCGAGTGCCTTGGCTCAACCCGCGATAGAGCGGCCCAGTAGCGAAATACCCGATGTCCAGCGAGCGCACGCCGTCGCCGGCTTCCTGCGCCGCCAGCGCACCGGCGAGGATCCCCGGAACGTAGTCGTAGCCGAAAGCCGGGACCATCGCCGCGCCGGTCTCGACTGCCCGCTCGTGGTGCCGAGCCTGGACGGTGCGAACGAAACCGACCTCGCCAGTCGAGTCGAGGTAGTGCGCCCCGGCGTCGGCGGCGGCCTGCGCGGCCGCGTGCCCGATCCGGTCGAACGGCCCGACGGTGGCGATCAGAACGTCCCCGGGCCCGGCCAGCGAGCGAAGGCTCGCGGGATCGTTGACATCCGCGACCGCGATCTCCAGATCGCCGTGGTCCGCAGCGAGCGTCTCCAGCGCAGCTCGGTTGCGCCCGGCGAGGACCGGCCGGATTCCGCGCCGCACCAGCGACTCCAGGACCAGGCCGCCGGTGTAGCCGGTCGCGCCGAACACCACGATCCGTCCGGTCATGCCGCCTCCGCCGGAACGTGCCGACGCAGAAAATCGACCTGATCGGCGACCACTCGCTCGAACGGATCACCTTGGTAGATCGCGAAATGCCCGTCGGGGTAAGTGCGCACTTCACCGCGCGGCGCGCGGGCGGCATAACGCAGCGTAGGACGGGAAGGAGCGACGGAATCCTTCTCGCACACCGCGAACAACGTAGGCACTTCGATCCTCCCGGCACTTCGCCCCGGTCGATACCGCAGGATGTCGAACACCGCCCTCGCCGTGACCTCGTTGCGGAAATCGCTGCCGGGCGGCACCAGCGCAAGATACCCCGGCTCGGCATCGGGCGCAGTCATCAATGCGGTGCCGCGCTGAGGCCCGGCAGTAGCGATCAGATGCGGCGGCCGGCCGAGCCAATGCCCGACGATGTCCCGGGCAGCGGCAATGGTCGCCTTGATCGAACTGGCGGGGTGCATGGCCAGTGCGGACGCGATGCCGTCGGTGAACGGGCATTGCGCGACCGCGGCGACGAGACCAGCCGGACGGCTCGCGGCAGTGCTGAGCACGTGGCCGCCGCCGAAGGACGTGCCCCAGGCGACGACCCGGCCGCCGTCGACCTGGGGGAGAGTCCGGGCGTAGGCGATCGCTGCGGCCCAATCGGCGAGTTGTTTCCGTGGAGACAACAGGTGGCGTGGCGTGCCTTCGCTGTCGCCGAAATGGCGATAGTCGAACACAAGACACGCGTAACCGGCGGCGGTGAAGCGTTCGGCATACGCGGCGAGACCCATCTCCCGGACCGCGCCGAGGCCGTGCGCCATCACGATCACCGGCGGATTTTCGTTCGCTGGCAGGCAAAGCGTGGCGGCACAGCGGTCGCCGTCGACGGGGAAGGAAACGTTCACGGGAGCACCCTGTGTGCGAGCCGGTCGGCCATTCGCGGCGTGCCGCACGATGTCCCTTGTGGACAGTGTGCCGGTGAAGCGGTCGTCCGATCTGGCTCGACGTGCGTGACGCTGCGCGAGGACATGCGTTCTCCTCCTTGTGACCACTGGTCATATGACCGGCGGTCATAGAGTACGATCGGGACGCGGGGGGAGTCAAGAAGAGGGAGGTCGGCGGTGCCGACGGGAACGTGGGAGCGGCTGCCGGAGAAACGGCGGGCGGCGGTGCTGGCCGCGGCGGAGGCGGAGTTCGCGGCGCGCGGCTTCAGCGGCGGCAGCCTGAACACGATCTGCCGCGAGGCCGGGGTGTCGAAAGGCAGCCTTTTCCAGTACTTCACCGACAAAGCCGACATGTACGTCCACCTCGCCGAGCTGGCGAGCGTGCGGATCCGCGCCGCCATGGAGGCCGAGATCGCGAAGCTCCCGTGGGACAAGGACTTCGCCGGAGCGCTCGACCAGTTGCTCGATGCGTGGGTGCGGTACTTCTACGACCACCCGCTCGAACGCGCGATGACCGCGGCGGCGAACCTCGAACCCGATCCGGTCGCCCGCACCCCGGTCCGCGAGACGGTCAACAAGCACTACCTGGCGGTGCTGCGGCCGTTGGTCGGCCAGGCGGTCGAGGCGGGGCAGCTGCGCGAGGACACCGACGTCGAGATCGTGTTGTCCTTGCTGTTGCTGGTCTTGCCGCATCTGGCGCTGGCCCCGCACGTGGCCGGCCTCGACCCGCTGCTCGGCCTCGTCGAAGGCGATTCGGCGCACGCGGCGGCGACCGCGCGCCGGTTGACCGGGGCGATGCTGGCGCCGTATCTCAGCTGAGCGGTCCCGGAGGCGGTCAGCTCGAAATCCGCGCCCCGCGAAGGTAGGCCGCCAGCCGGATCCGCAGCCCGCGCAGGTCCCGCAGTGCGAGCGGCAGGTGATAGGCCGGGCGGTAGCCCACCGCGGGCCCGGACGCTTCGCACGGGCCGGCGAAGTAGACGAATCCGTCGTCGTGGTCGCGGCGGGCGGGGGACCACGGCTGGTCCTGCCAGGCGCGCGCGGCGGTGTGGCTGGCGATCCAGTAGTTCGGGGCCTTCATGGTTTCGGCGATCGCGGCAGCGAAACCGGCGGCGTCGGTGTCGCTGACGCCCAGGCCGCGGCCCGGCCACAGACGCGGCAGCACCCGGTCGGCGGTGTGGTCTTCGAGCCAGGGCGCGCAAGCGAAGATCGCGCGGGTTCCGTCGACCGAAACCGACCAGCGTTGCATGGCCGCAGTGGGCGGGATTTCGTACATGGCGACCACCTGCCGGGAAAGCGACGATTCGGTCCAGCATAAAGGAAGCCCGGGTCACGGTTCATCTCGGTGCGCCGAGCGCGGCGGAAATCCGGTCGGCGATAGTGCGGGCGAATCGGCCCGCCGCGGGCAGCCGTCCGCCGAGCCGCGATTTCGGCGCGGACACGTTGACCGCCGCGACAATGTCGCCGCGGAAGCCGTGCACCGGCGCGGACACGCCGACGAGCCCCGGCTCGAACTCCTCGTCGACGGTTTCGTAGCCCCGTTTCCGGATCCCGGCCAGTTTTCCGGTCAGCTGAGCGAGCGTGAGCGGCGGCGGTTCCTCGGCGGGGCCGGGGAGATCGGGGAGCGGGTGCGCGGCGGCGGGGGCGAAGGTCCGCCACCATTGCCCGACGGTTTCCTCGTCCCATTCGCTCAACAACACCCGTCCGGGTGAGGTGGTGAACGGGTCCACGCCGACGCCTTCCCAGCCGAGCCCGCGAAAAGCGTGGGACGCGAGTTCGCTCCGGAGGGTGAATACCTGGCCGGCGCGCAGGACGCACAAATGCGTGGTCTCGTTCAGCCGCGCCACGATCGTGCGCAGAAATGGCGCGGCGAGATGCGCGAGATGTGTTTCCGTGGCGTGCGTGGCCAAGGCGAACAGCCGCCAACCGGGCCGGTACGCGCGGGTGTGCTCGTCCCGGGACACCAGGCCGGCGTCGGCGAGAGTCGCGAGGGCTCGCGAAACCTGTGCTTTGTCCCGGCCGGACAGTTCGGCGACGCGGGACACGCCGAGCCCGTCCCGCGCTTCCGGCAGGGCGAGGACTTCGAGCAGGTCGACGTCGCGGACCAGGCCCGAACCGTAGGTGCGCTGGTTCGCCATGTTGAGGACTGTGCAACAACGATTGGGCGGCAGTCAATCCGCGATTACCGTCGCGGGAGTGAAGATCGCCGACATCCAGCTGCTGTCCGGGACGCTGCCGCTCGATCCGCCGTTCGACGCGGCTTGGGATCCGGTGCCCCGCACGCGGTTCGACGCGACGGTGGTCAAGGTTGTGACCGACGAGGGTGTGGTCGGCTACGGCTCCGGCGACACGATGGCCGGTTTCGAGCCGTACGCGGAGCTGTTCCTCGGCCAGGACCCGATGGCGATCAGCCGGCACGTGCGGGCGCTGGAGACCATCGCGTTCCACGCCGGGCGCTATTGGCCGTTGGAGATCGCGCTGTGGGACGTCATCGGGAAGGTGCTCGGCGTCCCGGTCGCCACGTTGTTCGGCGGTGCCGCGGACTCGATCCCGGCGTACGCGTCGACCGGCCGGATCCTGCCCGCACAGCAGCGGGCCGAGGTGCTGGTCGCGATCCGGGACCGCGGGTTCCGGGCGGCCAAGATCCGGCTGGACGCGAACGATTTCGCCGGCAGCGTCCGCACCATGCGGGCGGTCCGGGAGGCGGTCGGGCCGGGGATGACGCTGATGGCCGACCTGAACCAGGCGTGGCGGATGCCCGGCGACGTGCGGTCTTCGCTCGACCCGGCTGCGGTCCGGCGGTTCGCGGAGGCGCTGCGGGAACTGGACGTGTTCTGGCTCGAAGAACCGCTGCCGCTGGACGACCGGCCCGGCCTGCGCGCGGTGCGGGACACCGGGGTTCGCGTCGCCGGGGGCGAAATGGTCCGGACCTTCGGCGAACTGCTGGACCTGGTGGAATCCGACGCCCTCGACGTCTACCAGCCGGACGTCGCGCTCGCCGCCGGAATGCTGCGCGCCCGGACTCTCGCCGAGCTGGTGCTGGCGCGCAATCGGCTCTTCACGCCGCACACGTGGTCGAACGGCCTCGGCCTGGTCGCGAACCTGCACGTGACCGCGGGCGTCGGCGGCGGACCGTACCTCGAATTCCCTTACGACCCGCCGGTGTGGACGCCGCAGCGGCGCGACTTCCTGCTCTCCGCCCCGCTGGACATCGACGCCGACGGCCTGCTGCACGTGCCGTCCGCGCCGGGGCTGGGCGTCACTGTCGACGAGGAACGGTTCGGGAGGACTTCATGACCGAGATTCCTTCCCTGGAAATCGGTCCCTACCCGGCCGCCGCTTTCGCCGCCGGTGCCGTCGAGCGACTGCCGAGCGTGGTCCGGACGATCGGCGCGCGGAAAGTCGTGCTGGTCAGCGACCGCGGCCTGGTCGAAACCCCGTTGCCGGAGCAGACGGCAAAGCTGCTGCGGCAAGATGGTTTAGCGGTCGAGGTTTTCGCTGACGTACACCCGAATCCGACCACCGACGACGTCGACGCGGGCGGTGCCTTCGTCCGCGCCTCCGGTGCCGCAGCGGTGGTTTCTCTGGGCGGCGGTTCAGCTCTGGACGCGGCGAAGGCGATCGCGCTCGCCGCCGTCAACGACCGCCCGGCCGCCGAACTGGGCTGGACCACCGAAGCCCCGGCGGAGCTGGCCCCCGCGCTGCCGATCGTGGCGATCCCGACCACTTCCGGCACCGGTTCGGAATGCAACGACCTCGGCGTCGTCACCGACCCCCGGCAGCAGCGCAAATGCTATCTGGGCGGGCCGACTTGCCTTGCCCGGCACGCACTTCTCGACCCGGTTCTCACCCTGAGCCTGCCGCCTCTCGCGACCGCGGCCGCCGGGATCGACTGCCTGACCCATGCCGTGGAGTCCTTCCTTTCCTCCCGGCCGAATCCGTGGGCGGACGGTCTGGACCTGCAAGCCGTCCGGTTGGTCGCGGAGAACCTCCGCCGCGCGGCCGCCGTCGGCGATGACCTGGAGGCGCGGGCGAACCTGATGCTCGCCGCGCACACTGCCGGACTGGCGATGCGAACGACCGGGCTCGGCGTGGTGCACGGCGTCGGGCACTCGCTGGGCGGGCGGTTCGACCTGCCGCACGGCCAGGCTTTGGCGCTGGTGCTCGGCGAATGCCTGCGGTTCAACCGCCCGGTGCGGGAGGAACGGCTGGCGCGCTTGGCGGAACCGCTCGGTGTCGCCGACGCGCGGAAACCGGCCGCGCACAACGCGGACGCGGCGATCGCGGCGGTCGAACGGCTGGTCGCGGAGGTCGGGCTGGCCGGCCGGTTGCGCGAATTCGGCATCGGCGAAGAAGATCTGCCGGACCTGGCGGCCGACACTCTGGCGGACGGGGTGCTGGCGAACACTCCGCGAGAGGTCTCGGCGGCGGATGTGACGGGGATTCTCCGCACGACCTGGTAGCCCGGCGGTGCCGGAGATGACTCGCGAATACCGTTGTGCGGCAATGGCATCGCGAGCGGGGTCGCGGCCTTGCGCCGGATCGGTGCACAAGGTGACGATCTTGTGTCCGCTTGTTCTGCGCGCGCTGTCGCGAGAGGACGGGGGGAGCGGACCGCCGACCCGGCAGCGGCCGTCGCGGACCAGGCGTGAGGGGCGGGGATAATTCGGGCAGTGGCCAGACTTCGCTTCGCCTTCCATCCGCCCGGTGAACTGGGCGGTCCGGTCGCGGTGCCCTGCGTCGACGACGTCGCGCTCACCGAACTGATCGACCGGTTCGAACTCGCCGCGGGCATGTCCTCGGCCGGGAGGCCCGCGGCGGCCTGATCCCGCGGCAGTTCCGCGTCACGATGACCGAGCACTTCCACGGCCTCGGCGCCGACGACGGCAAAACCCCGCTGCTCGCCTGTGCGTGCGGCAACTGGGGTGGCTGGCCGCTGCTGGCGCGCGTCACCGTGACCGGCGACGAGGTCGTCTGGGATTCGTTCAAGCAGTCCTCCTGACCGTTGCTCCTCCCCGAGGGGCTTGCCAGTTAGTCTGCGCGCAGATAATCTCTGCGCAGACTAACTGGAGGAATCATGTGGACCACTGACTACAGCGCCGAGACCGCCGCGAGCCCGGAAGCGGTGTGGGCGGCGTTGCGGGACCTGCACAGCGGCACGCCGCTGAGCGAGCGCAGCGACCGGTTCGAACTGCACGGGCCGTTCGAGAAGGGGACCGAGTTGTCGGTCACGCCGCAGGGGCAGGAGACGTTCCGCTCGCGCATCACGGAACTGTCCGAGAACGAGGTTTACGAGGACGAGACGCGCTTCGGCGAGGTGGTGCTGCGGTTCCGGCACACGCTCGCTCCGATCCCGGACGGCGGCACGCGCGTCACGCATCGTCTGGAGATCGAGGGCGCGGCGGGTCCGGAGCTGGGGCCGCAGATCAGCGAGGACTTTCCCGTCGCGATGAGCGATCTGCTGGCCAGCGCGGAGCGGTCCGCGCGATGACCCGGTTCGCGGGGCCGGGAGACAGCCCGGGTTTCCTGCTGTGGCACGTGACTTTGGCGTGGCAGCGGCGGATCCGGCAGACGCTCGAACCACTGGGACTCACGCACGTCCAGTTCGTGCTGCTCGCGTGCTGCTGGTGGCTCGAAACGCACGGAACGCCGCCGCGGCAGCAGGAACTGGCCGCGCAGGCGGGCACCGACATCAAGATGACGTCGCAGGTGATCGCCCGGCTGGAGGCGGCCGGACTGGTGACGCGGACGGTCGACGCCGGCGACACGCGCGCGAAACTGGTGCGGCTGACCGAAAAGGGCCGGGATCTCGCCGGCCGGGCGGTGACCGCGGTGGAGCGGGTGGACGGGGAGATGTTCGGGGCCGACGCCGGGCCGTTGCTGCGGACGTTGCGGGCGGTGCTCGACGCGCAGTGACCTGGAAGCCGGGTTCGGCGGCCGCTTTCTGCTGTTCGTCCGGACGCGAGGCTTGGCATGGGGCCGTCCTGCCGTCGGAAGCCGGTGCTTGTGGTTTGGCTGACGGGTGACCGTGCGGACGGATGATGTTGCGGCGGAGGGTTTTTCGCTGCGTCGGTGAGGTTTCTCGACGTGGAAGACGGTCGGCTCGGCGATGTTCTGCTGCGGTGACGGCTTCGCCGAAGAACCTCCGCGGCGGGCCGGGCCGGTGGTGTCCGATCCGGCCCGCCTGGCCCGGGGGTGCTCTCGCTGGCCGGTGCGGTCAGTCGCAGGGATCGGCTTCGGCGGCGGTTTTCAAGTCGCTGAGCCAGGTTTCGAGACCCATGTCGGAGGTGGGGTCGGCCTGGGGACCGCGGTGGCTTTCCTCGGTGCGGACGAGGACGCCGCCTCGGACGGGCGTGAAGGTCCAGACGTGGACGCCGTCGATGTGGTATCCGGCGCTGTCGGCGGGCCCGGTCCAGCGGAGGCATTCGCCGCGCTGGAGTTGCTGGACCGTGGAGCTGATGACGACTGTGCTCGGGGGAGCGGTGGGCACGTGAACGGTGGCCCGGAACCGCGAATGCTTGCGCAGCGGGCCCGGATCCAGGCGCTGCACGGTCATCGGGGCGGCGGGTTTCTGCCAGGAGGTCCAGGCTTCGACGTCGGTCTGCAGGTCCCAGATCGTGCGCAGCGGCGCGTGGACGAGGATTTCGGCCCGGTGGCGGGCTTGGGCGGCCGGGTCGACGCCGCGGCCCTGGCAAGTCAGCGGGGCCGGAGCGGCGGCGTGCGCGGGGGCGGCTCCGAGGACGCCGGCGGCGGCCAGCGGGACGGTGAGCAGAGCGGCCCGCAGGCCGGTCCGGCGCCGAGGGGTTCGCGAGGTGGCCGGGTGGGTGTCGCGCATGGTCCTGCTCCTCTGGTGGTGGGCCGGGCGAGTGGTTAAGCCCATTAACTATGGTGAAACCGTATAGCTCACCTCCGGTGAACGTCAATAGGGAAAGTGAGAGGGTCTAACCTGCGCCGGGCACGCTGGGGAAACGTCCGTGAGGGGAACCCTGAAGGAATCAGATTCCTTCAGGGTTCCCCTCACGGACTTGGGTTCAGGCTGGCAAGTCTTGGTGCGGAGAAGGTCTAGGCTCGCGAAGGGTCCGCCGTACCGCGTCGCGGAGCCAGCGGTGCGCCCCGTCGGCGGACTGCCGCGGATGCCACGCCATGCCGATCGTCAAGGGCGGCAATGGAACCGGGATGTCGAGAAGCCGCAGGCCGAGTGCGAGCGCGTCGGCGGTGAGCGGCGACGGGGGCTCGCCGGGGAGCGCCGCGGGGACCAGGCAGACGACGTCGCTGCGGGCGGCGAGGGTCATCGCGGCCAGATGACTGGGCAGGACGACCGCGACCCGGCGGCGGAGGTCGTGTTCGGCCAGCGCCGCGTCGAGCGGGCCGGTGAAGCGGCCGCGGCGGCTGACCGCGACGTGGTCGGCGGCGGCGAGCCGGGCGAGCGTCACGGGTCCCTCGGCGAGCGGGTGGCCGGGCCGGACCGCCGCCACCATCCGCAGGGCGAGCAGCTTTTCGACCTGCGTTTCGGGATCGACGTGGTCGATGGAGCCGACCTCGAGGTCGAGCCGCCCGTCGCGGAGGGCTGACCCGGCTTCCAGGTCCTCGGCCCGGACGCGCAGGGAGATTCCGGGGGCCTCTTCCCGGGTGAGCTGCAGCAGGCCGAAGGCCAGGGCGGCGCCGATGAGGTCGGCGGCTTGGATCGTGAAGGTGGAGCGCAGGGTCGCGGGGTCGACGACGGTTCCGGGGCTCAGCAGCGCGCCCAGGCTGTGCACCACCGCGGCGGCCTCCTCGCGCAGGGCTTGGGCGCGCGGGGTCGGGACCATCGCTTGCCCGGCCCGGACCAGCAGCGGGTCTTGCAGGATCCGGCGCAGCCGGGCGAGGGTGCGGCTCATCGCGGCAGGCGAGGTGTGCAGGCGCGCGGCGGCGCGGGTGACGCTCTGCTCGGTCAGCAGGGCGTCCAGCGCGACGGCGAGATTGGCGTCGATGGCCGGATTCAGGCTGTTCACCAGGGTAATTCCAGTTCAGGCAATGATTGCGTGCTGAAGTTCCCATTGTGGCAGCACCGCGGCGCTCAGCAGGATCGAGGGCGTACCGACCGGTCCTACCTACGAGGTTTTCATGATCGTCATCACTGCCCCCACCGGAAACATCGGCAGCCGCCTGCTGAGCCTGCTGCTGGCCGCGGGCGAGGACCTGCGGGCGATCGTCCGCGACCCGGCCCGGCTCCCGGACGAGGTGCGCGAACGCGTCGAGGTCGTCGTCGGCTCGCACGGCGACCCCGAGGCGGTCGACCGGGCCTTCGCCGGCGCCGAGGCCGTTTTCTGGGTCGTCCCGCCGGATTCGTCGCGGACCCCGGCGGACGGGTGGAGCGGCTTCACCGCCCCGGCCGCGAAAGCGCTTGCCGCGCACGGGGTCGGGCACGTCGTCGGCGTTTCGGCGCTCGGCCGCGGCACCGCGGTCGCCGATCGCGCGGGGCTCGTCACCGCGTCGCTCGCGATGGACGAGCTGATCGCCGGAACCGGCGTCGCGTACCGGGCGCTGGCCAACCCGTCCTTCTTCGAGAATCTGCTGGAGGAGGTCGACTCGATCCGGGAGAAGGGCGTCTACGCCGACGTACTGGACCCCGATCGCAAGGCACCGCTCGTGGCCGTCGCGGACATCGCCGCGACCGCCGCGCGGCTGTTGCTCGACCGGTCCTGGACCGGCTTCGCCGACGTCCCCGTTCTCGGGCCGGAAGACTTGTCTCCCAACGACTTGGCCCGCATCATGACCGAGCAGCTGGGCCGTCCGGTCCGCTACGAGCGCGAGTCGCTGGACGACCTGCGTTCCACGCTCATCGGCTACGGCCTCAACGAAACCTTCGTGCACGGCATCGCGGACATGAAGCACGCCAAGGACAACGGTCTCGACGCCGGTGTCGCGCGCACCGCGGATACCGCGTCTCCCACCACTTTCGAACAGTGGTGCGCCGAAACCCTCAAGCCCGCCTTCGAAGCCTGACCGGTAAGGATCCGCAATGTCCACAGAGGAAACACCGGTGACCGCGTTCCTGCTCGTCAAGACGACGCCGGAATGGCTCGCCCTGACCCCGCAGGAACGAGCGGACGCGTTTGCCGCCAAGGTCGTCCCGGCGATCGAGGCGAAAACCACCGGCGTCCGTTCCCGCTTCTACGACACCGAGTTCTACTCCGCGCGCGTCACCGACGTCTGGGTCTGGGAGGCCGACGATCACCGCGCCTACCAGCTCCTGATCGACGCGCTGCGCGAAACTCCGTTCTGGGACCGGTATTTCGAGATCGTCGACCTGCTGGTCGGCACCGAGAACGGGTACGCGCGCACGTACGGGCTGGACCCGCTGGCCACCATCGCCACCTGAGCACGCGAACAGGCCCCGTCTCCGGAACGCGGAGACGGGGCCCGGTCAGGCCTGGATCAGTGCGCCGCGGCCAGCGCCGCCGCCGGGGCGGGCGGGACCAGCTTCGGGTATTCCTTCTGGAACCGCTCGATCATCTTCGCGGACGGGATGATCCGGTTCGGGTTGTTCTGGCTCACGGCCTGCTTCTCGCCCCACGCGCCGGCGGCCTTGCGCTGGTCGGGGGTGCCGTGGCTGTGGTAGCAGTCGCCGATGGAGGCGTCGAGGTAGGTGACCTCCTGCTGGGCGCGGGCGTTCCACGCCTCGCCCTTGGCGTGCGCGGCGAAATAGCCGCCGTAGGCGTCCGGGCCCATTTCGCTGGACTCGTTGCGCGGGTAGTTGTCGTGCGCGAAGTCGACCTGGTGGCCGTACTCGTGGCCGACGACCGCTTCCACCGACACATCGTCGAAGCCGAGGCGGTTGACCACGTCGAGCAGGCCGTCGCCGAGCATGATGCGCTTGCCGCCGAGGCTGTCGGCCGGGGCGGAGAACGCGTTGAGGGTCAGCAGCGGGTGGCGGCCGCCCTGCAGGGCCGGAACCTCGTAGAGCACCTTGGTCGCGAGCGCGCCCGCCGCGGCCGCCCGCTTGGGGTCGAGGCCGAGCTTGAACGTCTGCGTCGTGCGGTCCTGGCTGCCCAGGTCGGTGCCCTTCCAGGCGACCAGCTGGATGTTCCAGCTCTCGATGTCCCAGAACCCGCGCAGCTTGTCGATGGTCGAGCCGGCGCGCGGCGTGTACTGGCCGTCGGTGCCGAAGACCTGCGGGGTCTTGTCGCTGGCGATGGCCTGGGTGTAGAGCTGGCCGATCGCGCTCAACGCGCTGAGCGCCTTGCCCTCGGTCGGGGTCAGCTTCGCGGCGAGGCTGTTCGCGTAGGTCAGCAGCGATCCCTCGGTGCAGCCCGGGATCGGGCCCTGCGCGGCGTGCGCCTGCTGGCCCGGCCGCTTGACCGGCGAGTCGAACAGCGGGCCGACGCCGCGCAGCGCGTTCTCGGGCAGCCCCTGGTAGAGGTCCTCGACGTCCTGGTACAGCTGCGCGATGTCCTGGTCGACCGACGTCGGCTCGTCCGCCCGCGGCGCCGCGATCGCCGGGACGGCGGTGGCGACGGCCAGCGCCGCGAGGGTGCCCGCCGCGGCGAGCGTTCTGCCGAGAATTCTGGTCCGTTTGCGCATGGGCCCCTCACTCCGGTTTCAAGATCACGGTTTCAAGATCATCGAGTACGCCCAACCCTAAGACGATCTTGGGCGCGGAAACCGGGGCGAGGGAAAGAACCCCGGGATGGCCCACGCCTTTCGGCGGGTTTTCGCCCTGCGGACATCGGCCGAAAGTACTATCGGGCAACCCGGCGGCGGCCCCGGGAAAACGGACTTTCGGAAAAACGGGACGAACCGCACTTCGTCAAGCCCCGATCCGGAATCGCATCCGGCAGACCACGGCGTCGGAACGGCGGCGCAGTGCCCGGGCCAGCACCGCGCCGCGGCGGTTTTGCAGCACCCGTTGCCAGAAACGCTCCGGTTCGACCTCGGCGACCAGGACGAAAACGTGGCAGCCGGCGTGCCGGCGGAGGTGCTCCACGATCGGCTCGCCGAGGCGGCGGCGTTCGTCGTGCAACTGGACCAGCGGGACGTCCGGACGCCATCGTTCCCACGCGTCGACGAACTCGCGCGCTGATGCTTCCTCCTCGGGATGGGTCACGTGGACCGCCTCGACGTGGTCGCCGAGCGAGAGCGCGGCGGCGAGCGCGTCGCGGGTCAGCCGGGACACCGCGTGGACCGGGACGACCACCAGCGACCGGTTCGGCCGCGGCGGGGGCGGGGTGCGCCCGAGTTCGAGCCGGTCGCCGATGCGGCGGTAAGCGCGGTGGACCCATTCCATCAGCAGCACGAGCACCGGCAGCGCGACGACGATCAGCCAGCCGCCTTCGCCGAACTTCGTCGCCGTGACGACGATCGCGGCGATTCCGGTGAGCAGCGCGCCGAAACCGTTGAGCGCGGCCTTCCCTCGCCAGCGGTGCGGGCGGGAGCGGAACCAGTGCCGCACCATTCCGAACTGCGACAGAGTGAATCCGACGAACACGCCGATCGCGAACAGCGGCACGAGAGTGTTCATGTCGCCATTCGCGAGAACGAGCAGCAATGCCGAAGCGACAGCGAGGAAACCGACGCCGTACCGATAGACCTGCCGTTCGGCTCGCAGGGCGAATACGTGCGGGAGGTTGTTGTGTTTGGCGAGCAGCTGGGCCAGTACCGGAAGCCCGCCGAAAGACGTGTTGGCGGCCAGCGCCAACAAGACCACGGTGGAGAATTGCACCAGGTAGTAACCGAAACCGTTTCCGAGCGACGCGGCGGTCACCTGCGACAGGATGGTCACGCCGTCGACCGGATGGATCGAGAACTTCCCGATCAGCGCGGCGATCCCGAGCAGCATCACCGCGAGCAGCCCGCCGAGCGCGACCTCCGCTCGCTGCGCGCGGCGCACGCGCGGTCTGCGGAACGACGGGACGGCGTTGGCGATCGCTTCGACACCGGTCAGTGCCGCGCAGCCGTTGGCGAAAGCCTTGAGCAGCAACAGGAGTCCGACCGTCTGGAGGCTCTGGAGATGTCCACTTGCGACAGTCGCGGCCGGAGCGCTGCGGAAGAGCCCGACCACGACGACCGTGAGGATCGACCCGACGAACACCGCGGTCGGCACGATGAACGCCCGCGCGCTTTCGGCGATGCCGCGGAGGTTGATGCCGGTGATCAGCGCGAGCACGCCGAGGCAGAGCCACAGCCGATAGGGCAGCAAGGCGGGAAACGCCGAGGTCAGTGCCGCCACTCCGGCGGCGACCGACACCGCGACGTTCAGGACGTAGTCGACGATCAGCGACGCGGCGGCGACGAGCGAGGCGCGGCGGCCGAGATGGGCGCGGCTGACGCCGTAGGCACCGCCGCCCTCCGGGAACGCGGCGATGACCTGCCGGTACGACAGGGTCAGCACAGCGAGCAGGAGGGCGATCGCGAGTGTGACGGGCAGGGTGAAGCCGAGCCCCGTTCCTCCGGCGACGGCCAGGACGAGGACGATCGCCTCGGGTCCGTAGGCGACCGACGCCATCGCGTCGAGGGAGAGTGCGGCGAGGCCGCCGGCGACGGAAAGCCGGTGCCGGTCGGCGGCTCGCGGCGTTTCCGGGCGGGACAGAGTTGCGGTCACCCGATCAGGCTGGGCCACCGGGCGCGGCTGCCGGGCGGTCGTTGACGGTTTCCTGACAGTGATCTAGCGAACGATCTAGAGTACGCGGGCACTGCCTGGCGAGAAACGGGCGGAGTTGCGTCTGATGCAACGGGGTCTGGAGTGAGTCGAGCAACGATGACCAGTGATAACGGCACAAGCCGCACGATCGGCGAGGTCCGCGACTATCTGCTTCGCCAGCTGAACTCCGCCCTGCGCAGGCCCGGCATGTACGGCGGGGAGAACGCACTCCGTCTGTTTCTCGATGCCATCGCGTTCGTCGACGGATGCGAGCAGCTCTTGGCCGACGACCTGACCGAGCTGCGGTCGCGGGAAGCGTTCGTCTCGACCGGGGTGAGCGGCGCGGTGGAACTCGTCATGGGCGAGCGGGACGCGGACATCATGGCGTCGGTTTACGCCGAGATCGCGCACCGCCGCGGCTGGTTCGCCTTGGAGAATACGTTGTCCCGCACGGATTACGACCGCCTCCGAAACCGGATGCCGTCGTGGTGCGCCGACGACCGGAGCCACAGCGAGGTCCTTGCCGAGATCGGGCCGCCGTCGGTGCTCATCGGCGGATCCAACCCGCTTTACCCGAAGACGCTCGCTTACGGCACCGCGCACCTCGACGACCCGCTTGTCTTTTTCCACCTCGGGAACGGAGCCGAGCCGCACGCCACCTGGCCGCCTGACCATCCGGAGCCGCTGCTGCTGGCGACTCGCTATGGCGGGGCAAGGTTCGTCGACCGGTTCGCCTTCACGCCCGCAGGCGCGGCCCGCCGGGCTCGGCTCACGTCGGGACAGCACGGCTCGACAGCCACACTGCCCAAGGAATAGTGCCCGTTTGTAGTTCAGGACCCGGCTTTCCAGTGCCGCACCGCGAACGGCCCGCCCACGAGCACCGCGAGCCCGACCACCCCGGCGACGATCATGCCCGGCCGCGAGTCGAACGCTCCGGTGGCGACCAGCACCACGCTGGTGATGATCGCCAGCACTTCCAGCGCGGAACGGCGACGGCGGCCGGATCCGCGGTCCAGCTTCTCGCTGAGCCGCGGATCCAGGGCGGACAAACCGCGTTCGATTTCGTTCAGCACACGCTGTTCCCGGTCGGTCAGCATGCGCCGCCCTGCCTCCGGTGCGCGGCCCGGCGGCGGATCAGGAACCGGAGCACGAAGACCCCGCCGAAGACCGCCGCGAACAACGGGAGCGGGTTGTTCCGGACAGCGTCCGCACCGGCCCGCACCTTCTCCGCCGCCGGGGCCGAGACGGTCTTCTCCACCTGTTCGGCCGCCCGGTCGATCGTCGCGTCGACCTTCTCGCTCGCTCGCGTCCGCACGTCCAGCTTGTGGCTCAGCGCGTCCAGCGTCTCGGCCAGCTCCTCGCGGGTGACATCCCGGTCCGCGCGGACCTCTTCCACCTTGCGTTCCGTCATGACCGCACCTGCTTCATCGTCTCGACGTCCTCGCGCACCCTCTCGACGGATTCCTCCGGCACTGGCGGGGCGGCGCGGCTGGCTTCCTTGCCGCCGATCAGCGCGGCGAGCCCGGCGACCAGCAGCAGCGCACCTCCGACGATCAGCGCGGCCAGCCAGCCGGGCATCACGAGCGCCAGACCGAGCACGGCGGCGGCGATCAGGGTCGCACCGCCGAGAAGCGCCAGCACACCGGCGAAGCCGACGAGCCCGGCACCGACTCCGAAGCGCTTTCCCTTCGACTGGAGTTCGGCCATGGCCAAGCGGAACTCGTCTTGGAGCAGGCGTTTGATGGACGTGGTCAGATCGGCCGCGAGGTCCGCGGTGGACTTCTCGCGCGCGGGGGTCCGGTTCATTTCCTCCAGCACGATGTCCTCCCTTCCTTTTCGAGGCGTACCCGGCTTGCGGACGGCGAAACGCGGCGAGGGCTGCGCGTCGACGACCCGGCCATGGCCCAGCGGCAGCGGGCTCGGCACCTGGTCGTCCGGGCGAAAGAGAAACAGCTAGGCAGGCGTAACCGAGCGCAACGCGGGTAGCCGGGAACCGAGCGGAGAAAGGAGACGATCTGATGACCACTGCCCGCGATTTGATGACCCCGGACGCCGTGTGCGTGCGCGCTTCGGAAACCGTGCACGACGCCGCGCAGAAGATGGCGCGCGAACAGCTGGGCGCCCTGCCGGTGTGCGGCGAGGACAACCGGCTCAAGGGAATGCTGACCGACCGGGACATCGTGGTGAAGGTGATCGCCGAGGGCAAGGACCCCCGTGCGGTGCACGCCGGCGAGCTGGCCCAGGGGGAGGCGGTGACGATCGGCGCGGACGACGACGTCGCCGAGATCCTGCGGACGATGTCGCAGCACCGGGTGCGCCGGCTGCCGGTGATCGACGGGCACGACCTGGTCGGCGTCGTCGCGCAGGCGGACGTCGCGAGGGCCATGCCCAATCCGGACACCGGTGTGCTGGTCGAGGCGCTGTCGCACGACTACTGACCGGCCGCGGGTTTGCTTCCGGCGGGGCTGGGTACCCGCCGGGCATCCCGGTGGTGGCCAGGGGGCGAGGGGCCGCGCAACCGTCGCAGGGGGTAGGGTGCGCGGCCGCCCG
>NZ_JBSHAM010000101.1:0-26268 GCF_053611505.1 Amycolatopsis sp. NPDC054798
CCTTGAGGGAATCAGATTCCCTCAAGGAGCCCTTCACGGACCGTCGAAGGTCGTGAGGGGAACCCTGTGGAATCTGGGGCTGTGAAGGGGTCCTTCACGGACCGTCTCGCTGAGGGGGCGCTGGTCTGTGAGGTCTTGGCATCTTGCGGGGCGGTTCGGTGCGGTGGTTCTTGCGGCGAGCATCGGTGTCGTGCGGGGATGCTGATCAGTGCCATCGTGTCTGGCCGGTCCTGCCGTGCTGGTCTCACTGGGGTGGTCCCGCAGCGTCGGCCTCGCCGTGCCGGTCGGGCGGGGAGCGTCTTAGCGGTGTCGGCCAAGCGCCGTTGGGGTGTCAAGCGGCGGGAGACGAGGCATTCGCCTGGGCTGGCCTGCAGTGTCCGCCAACGGAGCGGTCCATGACCTGTCGTGCCCCGCTCGGTGACCATCCCGGCACCCAGTGCGTCCGAAACACCCCGGCTGCCACGAAATTCCCGGCCGACTATTGCGTGTTCGGATAATCCGTGTTCGGATTAACCGCGTCCGGGTGAGGGTCGGCCGGAGGCGGCTAGCGGTAGGAGGTCAGCGGGTGGCGGCGAGTCAGTCTTTCGAGGTAGTGGTCGCGGGGGGCGGGTTGGGCGGGCTTTGTGCTGCCTTGTCGTTGCGGCAGCGCGGGTTGCGGGTCACGGTGGTCGAGGCGGCGCCGCAGCTGGGGGAGATCGGGGCGGGGATTCAGACCGCGCCGAACGCGAGCCGGATCCTTATCGGGCTGGGGTTGCGTGCGGAGTTGCAGAAAGTCCGCTGCGAGCCGCAGGATCAGGTTCGGCGCAGGTGGGCTGACGGCAGCATTATCGCGCAGTTGCCGCTCGGGCAGCGGGTTGTCGAGCAGTACGGGGCACCGTATTGGCATTATCACCGGGCGGATTTGCATTCCGTGTTGCTGCGGGCGTGCATTGACCCGGACGGGGCGGGGCCGGTCGTGAAGGTGGCTACTGGGGCGAAGGTGGTCGATCTTGATCGCGGGAATCCGGAGCGGCCTGCGGTTGTCACCGAGGACGGGCGCAGGTTTGAGGGCGACGTTGTCGTTGGGGCGGACGGGATCCGGTCCGCGGTGCGGGATCTCGCGGGGTTCGACGACACGCTCGCGTTCTCGGGGGAGATGGCGTACCGGGCGTTGATTCCGGGCGACTCGATCGCGGCGGATCCGGCAACCCGGTTCCTGGTGGACCGTTATCATTCTACGATTTGGTACGGGCCGGACAAGCATCTCGTGCACTACATGATCCGCGGCGGCGAATATCTCAACGTGGTGGCGATTGTGCCGTGCACGGAGGACGTCGAGAAGAACTGGAGCGCGCCGGCCAGCGCGGAGCAGCTTGCGGCCGAGTACTCCGATTGGGACGATCGCGTGCCGACGATGTTGTCCAAGGCCAAGGACGACGTTTCGGTCTGGGCGATGTACCGGCGGCGCCGCGATCCGGTGTGGGTGGACGGGCGCGTCGCGTTGCTCGGGGATGCTTGTCACGCAATGCTTCCGTACCAGGCGCAGGGTGCGTCGCAGGCGATGGAGGACGGGGCGGTTCTCGCGGAGGAACTGGGCCAGGCTACCCGCGAGGGGATCGACACCGCGTTGACCCGGTATGTGCACCGGCGCGCCAAGCACGCGGGGATGGTCCAGGACGCGTCCTTGCGGAACATGAGTTTCTACCACCTGCCGGACGGTCCGGCGCAGCGCGAGCGCGACGAGAAGCTGCGAAGCTTCGACGGCGAGTCCGATGTGTCCTACGACTGGCTGTGGAACGGCACTCCGCTCAACGACCCGGACAACGAATCGATTCACTACCAGTTCGCCCGATAGCACCAGCCCGAAAGCACGAAACGGCCCACGCAGACTTCGCAAAGGAGCAAAGCTATGCGTACCGGAGACCAGGTGGTCCAAGACTTGCCGTGGCGCTGGCGCGTCCAGGGCAAGATCTTCCTCATCGGCGGGCTCGGCTACATGTTCGACGCCTGGGACGTGGCGCTGAACGGATTCCTCACCCCCTTGGTGGGCACGGAATTCGGGCTGTCGGCCACGCAGCGGGGGTTTGTCGCTACGGCCAACCTGATCGGCATGGCGGTGGGGGCGGTCGCCTGGGGGACGGTCGCGGACCGGATCGGGCGCAAGCGGGCGTTCAGCATCACGTTGCTGCTGTTCGCGTTTTTCTCGGTGTTCGCGGCGCTGTCGCCGAATATCGAGGTGTTTCTGCTGCTGCGGTTCCTCGCCGGAGTCGGGCTCGGCGGGTGCATTCCGGTGGATTACGCCATTGTCAGCGAGTTTTCGCCGCGCAAGCAACGCGGGCGAGTGCTGTCCGCGATGGACGGCTGGTGGCCGGTCGGCACGACGCTGGCGGGGGCGTCGGCGACGCTGCTGGTTCCGGTTTCCGGGAACTGGCGGTGGATGCTGGTGCTGATGATCCTGCCCGCGGTGCTGTTGTTCTGGGCGCGCCGCGGGGTACCAGAATCGCCGTTGTACTTGGTGCGCAAGGGGCGCGAGGCGGAAGCACGGTTGGTTATCGACGATCTCGTCGAACGTACGGGCGCGCCGAAGGAGCAGTACCGGATTCCGCCTGCGATTCAGGAGGACAAGCGCGGCGGCGGGGTGTTCGCGGCGGTCGATCAGTTGCGTCGGGTGTGGGCGTACAACCCGAAGGTCACCGGGGTCGCCTGGGCGTTGTTCATCACCGTGATGCTGGTGTACTACGCGGCGCTGAGCTGGATGCCGTCGATCCTCAAGGCGCAGGGTTTCGGGGAAATCGCCGCGTTCGCTTCGACTACTTTGATGAACGCGCTCGGTATCGTCGGCGTCGTGGTGGCGGTGCTGCTGGTGGACCGCATCGGCCGCAAGCGGGTCATCGCCGCGGCCGGGCCGCTCGCCGCGGTCACGCTGGTGATTTTCTCGCTGGTGCTCGGTTCGGCCGGGGCCTCGGTGGTGGCGATCGGCGCGTTCGGGCTGTTCTCGCTGGTGGTCATTCCGGTGATGTACGCCTTCGTGTCCGAGCTGTACCCGACGGAGCTGCGCGCGTCGGGCTTCGGCTGGGCGTCGTCGTCCAGCCGGGCGGTCACCGGGTTCGCGCCGTTGCTGTTCGGCAGCGTGCTGTGGCCGGTGCTGGGGCTGCCGCTGACGTTCACGCTGCTCGGCCTGCTCGTCGTCGGGGCCGTGGTGTTCATGGTCTTCTGCGCGCCGGAAACCCGGGGCCGCGAGCTGGACCGGATCGACGACGACCCCGCACCGGCACCGCACCAGTCCGAAGTGGACGCAGTCTGATCCGCCCCAGCAGAAAGGGAGTTTCATGAAGCCCGCCGCGTTCGCCTACCACCGGGCGCACGATGTCGCCGACGCTGTCGGCCTGCTTTCCGACCTCGCCGCGCGGGGCCGGGAGCCGAAAGCGATCGCGGGCGGGCAGAGCCTGATGCCGATGATGAGCTTCCGCCTGGCCCGCCCGAGCGACCTGGTCGACCTCGGACGGCTGCGGGAACTGCCGGGGACGACCGGCATCGAGCAGACCGGTTCGGCGCTCCGCATCGGTGCGATGACGACACACCGCCAGGTCGAACTCGGGACGCACGAGCTTGGCCCGGGATTCGCGGTGCTGGCGGAGGCGATGCGGTACGTCGGGCACCTGCCGATCCGGTCCCGCGGCACGGTCGGCGGCAGCCTCGTGCACGGGGACGCGACCGCTGAATGGTGCATGCTCGCGCTGCTGCTGGACGCGGTGATCGTCGCTGAAGGTCCAACCGGCCGCCGTGAGATCCCAGCGGGGGAGATGTTCTACGGCTTCTACGCCACGGCGGTGGAGGCCGACGAGGTCGTCACCGAGGTCCGGTTCACCCGGGCGGCGCCGAAGGCCGCGTTGACCGAGTTTTCCCGGCGTGCCGGGGATTTCGCGACGGTCGCGGCGGCGGTGACGCTCGAACCTCGCGCGGACGGGACGCTGGACGGCGGCCGGGTGGTGCTCGGCGGCGTCGCGCCCGCTCCGTTGCGGATTCCGGAGGCCGAGGAAGTGCTGGCGAACGGTGTGCCGGGGCCGGAGTTGTTCACCGCCTGCGGCCAGGCGGCGGCGGAGGCGATCGATCCGCGCAGCGACGCACAAGGCAGTGCGGACTATCGGCGAGCGCTGACGAGGACGTTGGTGGCGCGAAGTTTGAGCCAGGCGTGGGAGAGGGGAGACCGGTGAAGGCATCCGAAGAACCTCGGTTCGACGGCCGGGGCGGCAAGTGGATCGGCGCGTCCGTGCGCCGCCGCGAGGACCCGCGGCTGGTCACCGGCCGCGGCCGGTTCGTGGACGACATCCACCTGCACGGCATGCTGCACGCCGGGTTCGTGCGCGCGACCGTCGCACACGGCAAGATCACCGGACTCGACCTCAGCGCGGCCCGCGAGGTGGACGGCGTCGTCGCCGCGTACTCGGCGGAAGACCTCCAGCTCGGCGACATGGTCGCGCTGCTGGACCGTCCGCCGGAGGAATTCACGCCGACCACCATGCCGATCCTCGCGCGCGGCAAGGCGAGGTTCGTCGGCGAGCCGATCGCATTGGTGATCGCCAAGGATCCGTACGCGGTCGAGGACGGCATCGAGGCCGCGCAGGTGAGTTACGAGGTCCTCGACGCGGTCGTGTCCGAAGAGACCGCACTCGCCGACGACGCGCCGTTGGTGCATGAGGACGCGCCGAGCAACGTGCTGCTCGACGTGACTTCGTTCGACACCCCGGGCGTGGACGAGGCCTTCGAGGACGGGTGCGTGATCGAACTCGTCACCCGCAGCGGACGGCAAAACGCGTTGCCGCTGGAGACGCGCGGCGCGGTGGCGTCCTGGGACGACCGCGACGAGCAGCTTCTCGTCCAGACCTGCAGCCAGGTGCCGCATCAGGTGCGCACCGTGCTGGCGCGCTCGCTGCGGATCCCGGAGCGTTCGGTGCGGGTGGTGGTCCCGGACATGGGCGGTGGCTTCGGGCAGAAATGCGTGGTGGGGCGGGAGGAAATCGCCGTCGCGGCGGCAGCGAAACTGTTGCGGCGTCCGGTGAAGTGGATCGAGGACCGCAGCGAAGCCCTCGCGTCCGGCTTCCTCGCGCGCGAGCAGCGGTATCGCACCCGGGCCGCCTTCACCGCGGACGGCGAGCTGACCGCGCTGGAGTCCGACATCGTGTGCGACATGGGCGCGTACTCGTGCTATCCGTTCACCGTCGGCATCGAACCGCTGATGGCGGCGGCGGAAATGCCGTCGGTGTACAAGGTTCCGGCCTATCGCGTGCGGGCGAGGGCGATCACGAGCAACAAAGCGCCGACCGCGCCGTACCGCGGGGTCAGCCGTCCGCAGTACGTCATGGTGATGGAGCGGATCATGGACCTGGCCGCGCGCCGCCTCGGCCTCGACCCGGTGGAGATCCGCCGCCGCAACGTGATCACCGAGTTCCCGTACACGGGCATCAACAAGGTGACTTACGACCCCGGCAGCTACCTGGAATCCCTGGAGCTGGGCGAAAAGATACTACGCGACGAGGGCTGGTATGCCCTGCGCGAGAAGAACCCGCACATCGGCATCGGGTACAGCTGCTTTTCCGAGCGCACCGGCTACGGCTCCGAGGCGTTCGCGAAGCGGAAGATGACCGTCGTCCCCGGGTTCGACGTGAGCGAGATCCGGATGGACCTCACCGGTTCGGTCGTGGTCACCAGCGGCACGATCAACCACGGGCAGTCCCACGAGACGACGTTCGCGCAGATCGTCGCCGAACGGCTCGGCGTCGACCTCGCCAAGGTCAAGCTGCGCCAAGGCGACACCGAGCGGATTTCCTACGGCTGGGGCACTTTCGCGTCGCGTTCGGTCACCATCGGCGGCTCCGCCGTGGCGACCGCGGCGACCCGGCTGGGCGAACAGCTCTGCCTCATCGCGGCGCACTTGCTGGACACCCGCGCCGAGAACGTCGGGCTCGACGGCGACGGGGGAGTGATCCAGCTCGACGACCCCAGCCGTCGGCTTTCGTTCGAGGAGATCGCCGACGTCGCGTACCTGCGCAGCCACCTGCTGCCCAAGGAAGCCGAGCCGACGCTCACCGCCACCGCGGCGTTCGACGTCCCCGGCGACGGCACGTTCTCCAACGCGACCCACGCGGTCGTGGTCGAGGCCGACCCGGGCACCGGCCAGGTGAAAATCCTCCGCTACGCCTGCGTCGAGGACTGCGGCGTGGTGATCAACCCGAAGGTGGTCGACGGCCAGGCGCGCGGCGGCATTGCGCAGGGCATCGCCGGCGCGCTGTTCGAGGAGGTCACCTACGCCGAGAACGGCGAACCGTCGGCGGCGAGCTTCATCGACTACCTCGTCCCGACCGCCGCGGAGATCCCCGACATCACCGTCGACCACCTCGAAACCCCGTGCGCTTTCACCGAAAGCGGCGCGAAGGGCGCGGGGGAGGGCGGCACGATCGGCGCGCCCGCCGCGGTGCTGAACGCGGTCAACGACCTTCTCTGGCACACCGGGGTCCAGCTGGAGCAGACCCCGATCCACCCCGAGGCCGTCCTCGCCGCGCTGAGCGCGGCCGACCGGGAGAAAGCGGGTACCGGCGCATGACCGACAAACAGCTGATCGTCCTGAGCGTGAACGGGCAGGAGCACGAACTGCTCGTCGAACCCCGGTGGACCCTGCTCGACGTGCTCCGGCACAACGTCGGGCTCACTGGCACGCACGCCGGCTGCGAGCACGGCGTGTGCGGGGCGTGCACGATCCTGGTCGACGGCGAACCGGTGCGCGCCTGCCTGATGTACGCCGTGCAGGCGGAAGGCTGCGCGATCCGGACCGTCGAAGACCTCGGCACCCCGGAGGAACCGAACGATCTGCAGCAGGCGTTTTCGGAACACCACGGGCTGCAGTGCGGCTTCTGCACGCCCGGGTTTCTGATGCTTGCTGAAGGATTCCTCGCGCAGGAGCCGTCGCCGACGCGCGAGGAGATCCGGGAAGCGGTGTCGTCGAATCTGTGCCGCTGCACCGGATATCAGACCATTGTGGACGCGATTGAAGCGACCGCCGCCGAGCGGTGCGCGGGAACCGGCAGGAAAGAGGACGCCGTCCGATGATTCTCGAGAACACCCTTGACCTCCCCGGCGATCCGGACACGGTGTTCGCGCTGCTCAACGATGTCGAGCGGGTCGCGGGCTGCCTGCCCGGCGCGGTGCTGGAGGGCCGGGACGGCGAGTCCTACCTCGGCAAGGTCAAATTCAAGGTCGGCCCGGTCAGCGCCGCCTACGCGGGAAAGGTCCGGTTCACCGAGATCGCCGAGGGCGAGCGGCGGCTGCGGCTGTCGGCCCGGGGCGCGGACAGTCACGGCAACGGCGACGCCGAAGCGGACGTCACGCTGACCCTGACCCCCGGCCCGAAGGGATCTTCGCTGAACCTGCACACGGATCTTGTGGTGCGGGGCAAGATCGCGCAATTCGGCAAGGGCGCGATCAGCACGGTGTCGAACCGGATCCTGCAGCAGTTCGCGCAGAATCTCGGCGCGCTGCTGGAAAACGGCGGCACCGCACCGGCTCCGGCCGTGGCGGCGACCACCCCCGCGCCCGCCTCGGATTCGCTCGACGGTTTGGCGATGCTGCTCCCGCCCAACGCGAAGCGCTACCTCCCGCTCGTCGCGGCGGGCGCGCTCGGGCTGTTCCAGGGCTGGCTGCTCGGCCGGGTCCGGTCGCAGCAGAAACTGATCAAGGAGCTGCTGCGTGAACGCGCCTGATGCCGGAGTGCACGGCAGCGAAACCGACCAGACCTACGCTCGCGCCGGTTTCGGTGCCGCGGTGCCCAGGGGAACCGCGCCGGTCCTGGTCGTGGTCGACCTGACCCGCGGCTTCACCGAACCGGAATTCCCTTCTGGCGCAGACCTTTCCGCCGAAGTCCAAGCCGCTGACGCGCTCGTTCGCGCCGCGCACGAAAGCGGTGCCCCGGTCGTCTACACCGCGATCAGCTACACCCCCGCGGAGGCGGACGGCGACGCGATCGCGTGGCTGCGCAAGGCTCCCGGCATGCGCGGCCTCCGCGACGGAAGCGCCGAAGTCGCACTCGATCCGAGGCTGGAACAGCGCGACAGCGACCACCTGATCGTCAAGAAAGGCGCTTCCGCGTTCCACGGAACGAGCCTGGCCGCGCTGCTCGCCGGTCTGGGAGCGGACACCGTGCTGGTCTGCGGCGCGACGACTTCGGGCTGTGTGCGCGCCACGGCGGTCGATTCCGTGCAGTCCGGTTTCAACACCCTCGTCGTCCGGGACGCCTGCGGCGACCGGGCGCGCGGACCGCACGACGCCGCTCTCTTTGACCTGCAAGCCAAATACGCCGATGTGGTCGGTCTGGGCGAGGGTGTCGAACTGCTCGCCAAGGCCCGCTGAACCGGAAGGAGTTCCCGCGTGACTTCCCCTGCCGAGAGCCGGGTGCTGACCCAGCCGGCGCTGGCCGACCTGGCCGACGCGCCCGCCTCGAGCGTCTGGGTGCGCTCCGGCGACCTGCGGCTGCACGTGCTCGACTACGGCCCGGCCGACGGCGTCCCGCTCGTGGTGCTGCCCGGGATCACCAGCCCGGCGATCACCATGGACTTCGTCGCCCGCGAGCTGACCGACCTGGTCCGCCCGCTGGTGCTCGACATCCGAGGCCGCGGCTTGTCCGACGACGGACCGAGCTACGACCTCGACGCTTACGCCGCCGACGTCGAAGCAGTCATCGAGCAGTTGAACCTGTCCGCGCCGCTGCTGTTCGGCCACTCGATGGGCGCGCGGATCGCGGCCAAAGCCGCGCTGTCCGCTCGGGGCACGATCCTGGCGGACCCGCCGATGAGCGGTCCCGGGAGGCCGTACCCGACCTCGCTGGCGGCCTTCGAGTCCCAATTGGACCAAGCGCAGCGGGGGACCAGCGCGGACGAGGTCGCCGCCTCGTGGCCGCGCTGGCCGCGCCGGGAACAGGAACTGCGCGCTCGCTGGCTCGCGTCGTGCTCCCGTGCCGCCATCGCGGCGACGCACGCGGGCTTCGAGTCCGAGGAATTCCTTCCGTTGTGGGAAAACCTGCCTGGCCCCGCAGTGCTGCTATACGGCGCGGAGAGCCCGGTGGTGACCTCGGCGGACGTCGCGGTGCTGAAGAAATCGGTGCATCCGCTGGCGGCGGTGGAGGGCGCCGGGCACATGATCTTCTGGGACGAACCGCGGCCCGCCCTGCAGGCGCTGCGTTCGGCGCTGAAATACCTGCTCGCCACCCCCTCACCCGGCGTGCCGTGAAGGACTCCTTGAGGGAATCAGATTCCCTCAAGGAGTCCTTCACGGACCTCGGCGAAATGACGCGTACTCGGATAATCCGTATTCGGACAATAAAGGAGGTCGCCATGGACCAGAACCTGTTCAACGACATCTGCTTGCGCCAGCTGACTTTTTCCGGCGTGCACGAGGGGGAGACGGTCGTCGTGCTGACGCGCGGCGCCGAACGCGCGGAGTACGCCGACGCCTTCCTCTGGGCCGCCCAGCAGCTCGGTGCGGCGACCTATCACATGCGGCTGCCGTCGCCGGCGAGCGCGTCCGGCGCGTGGGCGGTCGGGCAGTCCGGCCTTGACCAGCTGCCGCTCGCGGTGGAGGCGCTGAAGGCTGCGGACATGGTCGTGGACTGCACGTTCCTGCTGTTCAGTGAGGAGCAATTCGCGATCCAGGCCGCCGGCACCCGGATCCTGACCGCCGTCGAACCGCCCGAGCTGCTGGCCCGGCTGATGCCGACGAAGGAGCTGCGCGAGCGCGTCGAGATCGGTGCGGAACTGCTGGCGAAGGCCAAGACCATGCGGATCACCAGTCCGCACGGGACGGACGTGACCTACCAGCTGGGCGTGTACCCGACGATGAGCGAGTACGGCTACACCGACCAGCCCGGCCGCTGGGACCACTGGCCCGCGGCGTTCGTCTTCACCGGCGGTTCCGACGACGGCGTGGACGGCAAGATCGTGCTCGCGCCCGGCGACGTGCTGCTGCCGTTCAACACCTACGTGCAGACGCCGGTCGAGCTGACCATCGAAAAGGGCTTCATCCAGGACATCCGCGGCGGTGCGGGCTCGTCCGGCCTCGACGCCGACCTGCTGCGCAGCTACATCGAATCGTTCCACGACCCGCGCGGCTACGGCATGTCGCACGTCGGCTGGGGCCTCGACGAGCGGGCGCACTGGCACGGCCTGACGCAGTTCCCCGGCGGCATGGGCATGGAACTGCGCAGCTTCTACGGCAACGTGATGTTCTCCATCGGCCCGAACAACGAACTCGGCGGCCCGAACGACACGGCGTGCCACTTCGACATCCCGATGCGCGGCAACAGCCTCTACCTCGACGACGAGCTGATCGTCGACGCGGGCGAGCTGACCGTGAAGGAAATGCGCCCGGCGGCGAAGCGATGACCGACCACCACATCGGGATGATCGTCCCGAGTTCCAACCTGACCATGGAAACCGAGCTGCCGCGGATGCTGCGCGCCCGCGAGGAGCTGTACCCGGAGGACCGGTTCGTCTTCCACTCCGCCCGCGCGCGGATGCAGCACGTGACGCCGGAGCAGTTGCGCGCGATGAACGCCCAGGCGGAACGCGCGGCCACCGAACTGGCCGACGCGCGGCCCGGCGTCGTGGCGACTGCTTGCCTGGTCGCGATCATGGCGCAGGGGCCGGGTTATCACTGCACCGCCGAGGATTCGATCACGTCGGCGTTACGCGCGGAAGGCTCGGACGCGCCGGTGGTTTCCTCGGCGGGCGCGCTGCTGTCCGGGATCGCCGCGCTGGAGGCGAAGCGGGTCGCGATCGTGACGCCGTATCTGAAGCCGTTGACCCAGGCGGTGATCGAGTACCTGGAGGACGCGGGCGTCGAGGTGGTCGATTCGCTTTCGCTGGAGGTGCCGGACAACCTGGCGGTGGCGCGGCTGGACCCGGCGGATCTTCTTGCGCACTACCGGAAACTGGACCTTTCGCGGGCGGACGCGCTGGTGCTGTCGGCGTGCGTGCAGATGCCGTCGCTGCCGTCGATCCAGCCGGTCCAGGACGCGGTGGGGATTCCGGTGCTGTCGGCTGCCACGGCTACGACGTTCCGGATTCTGCGCGAGCTGGGCGTGCGGCCGGAGGTGCCGGGGGCGGGGCATTTGCTGAGCGGCAAGGTAGCTGCCTAACTGCGGCACCCCGAGGACAGAGCCGGTCCTCGGGGTTCGCCGCGTCGGCTAACGGCGGGCGGCCACCAGTTCGCGGACCCGCGGCGCGATCTCCCGCGCGAACAACCGGACGGCGTCGGTGGAGTCCACGGACAGGAGGAACGTGCTCATCCCGTGCGCGAGCGCGAGTTCGGCGAGCTGACCGGCCCATTCGGCGGTGCTGCTCGACGGAATCCCCGGCAGGTTGTACAGCCGCCGGATTTCGCCGGGGGAGCGGCCTGCGTTGCGGGCGGCCTCGTCGATGAGCGCGTTCGCGGCGGGCAGGCGGTCCGGTGGGATCCGGGTCATGCTCGGCAGCCAGCCGTCCGCGGTGCGGCCGATCAGGCGCAGCATCCGGGGGCCGAGAGCGCCGAGCCAGATCTCCATTCGGTGCGCGGGGAACGGGCCGGGCGGAGTGCCGGTGAGCCGGTGATGGGCGCCGGACACGTGGGCGGGCGGCCCAGGTGTCCACAGTGCACGGATGACCCGGATCGCTTCCGTGAGCGCGTCGAAGGCTTCGCCGGGGGTGTACCGCGGACCGCCCTGGGCGGCGATGTCGTCCCAGTACGCGCCGGCCCCGAGGGCGAGTTCGGCGCGGCCGCTGCTGAGCAGGTCGAGGCTCGCCGCCGAGCGGGCGAGCACCGCGGGCGGGCGCAGCGGCAGGTTGGCGACGTTAGGGAACACGCGCAACCGGCCGGTGCGCGCCGCCACGACGCTCAGGACTGTCCACGCGTCGAGAAGATCCGGACGGTACGGGTGGTCGGGGACGCTGAGCAGGTCGAGCCCGGCCGTGTCGGCGGCTTCGGCGAGCTTGGCCACCGAGCCGGGATCGGCGGTTTCGGGCAGGAGGATGACGCCGAACTGGAGGTCGTGGCCGTAGTCAGGCATGAGCCGTCCGGCCGGTGCCGAGAAATCGTGTCATGACGACATGATTACCCGATGGAACGACTGGTGTCCAGCGGGTAGGATCCCGGCATGGACGAACTGCGCCCGCCGACCCTGCTCGCGCTGCCCTCGTACCTGGCCGGGCACGTCGCGCGGATCGGGCGCCGGGAACTGGCCGGCGCACTGGAGACGCACGGCCTCCGGCTGCCGCACTTCGCCGTGCTGGCCGGGCTTTCCGACTTCGGGCCGCTGGCCCAGCACGCGCTCGCCGACCGGCTGGGTCTCAACCGGAGCCATCTGGTGGGCTATCTGGACGAGCTGGAGCGCCGCGAGCTGGTCGGGCGGGAACGGGACCCGGAGGACCGGCGCCGGCAGCGGGTCGCGCTCACTGAGGCGGGCAAGGCGCTCGCGGGGGAGTTGAAGGCGGAGGCTCGGCGTTCGCAGGACGTGCTTCTTGCGGAGCTGTCCGCGAAGGAGCGCGAGACGCTGATTTCCCTGCTGCGGCGGGTGGTGGTCGCGGACGACCGGGCGCGGTCGGAAGCGGGGTAGTTCCGGGTTCGGGTGATTGCCCTGCCGCGCAACGGGTAACCGGAGGTTTCCCGACACCCGAGGAGGCAGCATGGCCGCACCCACCCGAACCGATCTCGTCACCGTGATCACCGACGACCACCGCGACGTGGAGCGGGTGTTCGCCGAACTCGAGAGCGAACCCGCCGCGGGCAACCGGAAAGACGTGGTCGACCACGTGATCGCCGAGCTGGTCCGGCATTCGGTCGTGGAGGAACAGCTCATGTACCCGGCCGCCCGCAAGCATCTCGACGACGGCGACAAGATCGCCGACCACGAGATCGAGGAGCACGCCGAGGCCGAGAAGCTGATGAAGCGGCTGGAGCGCAAGCAGCCCGGCGACCCGGAGTTCGAGGAACTGCTCGGCGAGCTCATCGCCGACGTCCGCCACCACATCAAGGACGAGGAGAACGACCTGCTGCCGCGGCTGCGGGACGCCTGTTCGGCCGAGGAGCTGGACCGGCTGGGCGAGCGGATCCTGGCAGCGAAGAAGATCGCGCCGACCAGGCCGCATCCGCACGCGCCGAGCAAGCCGCCCGCCAACCTGATTCTCGCGCCGGGCGCGGCCTTCGTCGACAAGATCCGCGACGCGCTGACCGGACGGAAGAGCTGAACGATGACAGACGACGTGTTTGTGCTCGGCCTCGACGACAAGAACGAGCGCATCCTGAAAAGACTCCCGTCCGCGGCAGGGCTGCGGTTCCGGCCGCTGCTCAGCCCGGACGAACTGCAGCACGGCGAGATCGATTTCCCCGACCTGCTGAAGAAAGCCCGCCAGCAGCTGGACGATTTCGACGGCGAACCGGCCGCGATCGTGACCTATTGGGACTTTCCGGCCGCCACCATGGCCCCGCTGCTGTGCGAGGAATACGGCCTTCCGCACGTGCCGCTGCCCGCGGTGCTCAAATGCGAGCACAAGTACTGGAGCAGGCTCGAACAGCGGAAGGTGATCGACGAGCTGCCGCCGTTCGGCATCGTCGACCTGGACGGCGATCCGCAGCCGCCGCCGGGGGTGGACTTCCCGATGTGGCTGAAGCCGGTCAAGGGCTTCTCGTCGGAACTGGCGTTTCACGTGCGGGACAAGCAGGGCTTCGCGGACGCCGTGGAGGAACTGCGGGAGGGCGTCGGACGGGTCGGTGACCCGTTCGAGGACGTGTTGTGCCAGGTCGAGCTGCCGCGCGAGATCGCCGAGGTCGGCGGGGCCGCGTGCCTGGCCGAGGCTGAACTGCACGGCGTGCAGGCGGCGGTCGAGGGGTACGTCTGGAAGGGTCAGGTGCACGTCTACGCCGCGCTGGATTCGGTCGATTTCCCCGGCCGTTCTTCGTTTTTGCGGCATCAGTACCCCTCGCAGCTGCCGGACGAGACGGTCCGGCGGATGTCCGACATCGCCGAGCGCGTGATGCGCCAGGTCGGTTTCGAAAACGGCACGTTCAGCATCGAGTTCTTCTGCGATCTGCAGTCCGGGCAGGTGTGCCTGCTGGAGATCAACCCGCGGCATTCGCAGTCGCACGCGGAATTGTTCGAGCTGGTCGACGGCGTGGCCAACCACGAAATCATGCTCCGGCTGGGACTCGGCCAGGAACCGCGTTTCCCGCGCGGCCGCGGGGAGTACCGCATCGCCGGCCGCTCCTATCTGCGCCGCTTCGACGGCGACGCGGTGGTGACGCGGATCCCGACCGAAGCCGAGATCACCGCGCTGTGCAAGGAACTCGGCGGCACGACGATCTCGATCACGCCGGAGGAAGGCCAGCGGCTGTCGGAGCTGCCGGAACAGGACAGCTATTCGTTCGAGCTGGCGGAGCTGATCATCGGTGCGGACACCGAGGACGAGCTTGAGGCGAAGTACCGGCAGTGCAGTGAACGGCTGCGCTTCGAGTTCGAGGACTGACGGGGAGGACAAAAGGTGGAGGGCGACGTCGAGACGCTGTATGAGGACCACCTGTGGAAGAACCGCATCGAGGGGCGTCAGCGGGCGGCGAACACAGCGAAATCCCGCGAGGAAGCGGTGAAAACGGGACGGCACATGGCCAAAGCTCGACGGTCTGTCCACATTGTCCGCACTGAGGACGGGGCAGTGGCTCGCCGCGACGACTACCGGAGGAGTCGTCGCGGCGTGTCGCTGCCGCCGGAGTGACGCCGGAATCAGCGGCGCAGAATGCGTTCGAGGTGGTTGCGGGCCTGGCGGCCTTCGGGGATCTGCTGCATGATCCAGTTGTGGAACATGCCGGGGTATTCGGCGTAATCGACGTCGATCCCGGCCTCGCGGGCGCGGGCGGCGAAGCGGCGGGCGTCGGGGAGAAGGACGTCTCGGGTGCCGATGAACAGGCTGAACGGGCCGAGCCCGGTCAGGTCCGCGTACAGCGGGCTGATCCGCGGGTCGTGCGGATCGGTGCCCTCGGCGTACATCTTGCCCGCCTCGCGCAGGCCGGTGATGCCGAGCATCGGGTCGTGTTCGTCCAGTACCACGGAAATCGGGTCTTCCAGCGTCACGTCCAGCCACGGCGACAGCAGCACGGTCTGTTTCGGCTGCGGCTTGCCCTCGTCCCGGAGCCGCTGCGCGACTGACAGCGCGAGCGCGGCACCTGCGGAATCTCCGGACAGGACGGTGTTTTCCGCTGGCTCGGCACCCAGCGTCTGCTCGAACGCGGCTTGCACCATGGGAAGCGTTTCGGCGTTGCTGTGCCGGGGGACGAGCGGATAGATCGGCAGCGTGACCGTGCAGCCGAGCCGACGCACGAGATCAGCGGCGAATTCCCAGTGATGCGATTCGATTTCTTCGACGTAGCCGCCGCCGTGCAGGTGGAACACGTGCAGTCCGGCTTCGCCTCGCGGGCGCACGGTCCAGCACGCGAACCCGTGCACTTCACGGTGCTCTAGCTTGAAGTGTTTGCGCAGTGCGCGCGGCGGCCGGGCTTGCGAAGGCCGTTGATGGCGGTGCAGGCGCCGGTGCAGCACGTGTGCGTCGTCATAGAACGCCTTCTGCCTCGTCACGCGCAGATACGCCTGATACAGCTGGGCTTTCATGCTGATCATCCGCGACGGGTACCCATTTTCCCGCTGCGGGCAACACTGTTTCGCACCCGCCGCGCCGGGTACCCGGCGGGCATGATCACGCGCGCTCTTCCTTCGCTGCCGTACGAGATCATGGAGGACGAAGACGTCCGGATCCCGGTTTCGGACGGCACCCGGCTGGCGGCGCGGATCTGGCGTCCCGCCGGATCGGAATCGCTGCCCGTGCCGGGAATCGTCGAGTACATCCCGTACCGCAAGCGAGACCTGACCTCCGTCCGCGACTCGATCCACCATCCCTATCTGGCCGGGCACGGCTACGCCTGCGTGCGCGTCGACCTGCGCGGCACCGGAGAATCGGAAGGCGTGCTCGCGGACGAGTACCTGGAACAGGAGCAACAGGACGCCGAGGACGTGCTGGCCTGGCTCGCCGAGCAGCCGTGGTGCACCGGGCGCACCGGCATGATGGGCCTTTCCTGGGGCGGGTTCGCCGCGCTGCAGGTCGCGGCGCGGAAACCGCCGAGCCTGGGCGCGATCGTCATTTCCTCGTTCACCGACGACCGGTTCGCCGACGACATGCACTACATGGGCGGCTGCCTGCTGTCGGACAACATCGCCGAGTCCGGCACCATGTTCGGCGAGGCGACGATGCCGCCCGACCCGGCGCTGGTGGGCGATCGCTGGCGCGACATGTGGCGGGAGCGGCTGGAAAACTGCAGCCTGTGGGCAGAGCAGTGGCTGCGGCATCAGCGCCGGGACAGCTATTGGCGGCACGCCTCGGTCTCCGAGGACTACTCCGGGGTGCAATGCCCGGTGCTCGCGTCCAGCGGCTGGGCCGACGGATACTCCAACGCGGTCACCCGGCTCCTGTCGCACCTTGACGTGCCGTGCCGCGGGCTGATCGGCCCGTGGTCGCACAAGTACCCGCACCTCGGCGAGCCCGGTCCGGCGATCGGCTACCTGCGGGAGGTCGTGCGCTGGTGGGACCACTGGCTGAAGGACGTCGACAACGGCGTGCTGGACAGCCCGGTCCTGCGCACGTGGATGCAGGAGAGCGTGCCGCCGTCGACGTCCTATGAGGACCGTCCCGGCCGCTGGGTCGGGGAGGCGGAATGGCCTTCGCCGCATGTCCAGCCGGCAGTGCGTGCCCTTGCCCCGCACCGGCTCGCGAAGCCCGGCGAGCCGGTGGACGAGGAACAGCTGAGCGTCGCTTCTCCGTTGTCGGTCGGGCAGTTCGCCGGGAAATGGGCGTCCTACAGCGCGCCGCCCGACCTGCCGTACGACCAGCGCGAGGAGGACGGCGGGTCGCTTGTGTTCGACACGGACGTGCTCACCGAGCGGTGCGAAATCCTTGGTGCGCCAAAGGTGCGGCTGCGGGTTTCGGCGGATCGGCCGGTGGCGATGGTGGCCGCGCGGCTTTCGGATGTCGCCCCGGACGGCCGGGCGACGCGGGTGACTTACGGCCTGCTGAACCTCACCCACCGCGACGGCCACGAGGACCCGAAACCGCTTGCCCCGGGCGAGGAGTGCACTGTGGAATTCGAGCTGAACGGGGTGGCGCAAGCGTTTCCGGCCGGGCACCGGATCCGGCTGGCACTGTCCACTTCGTACTGGCCGCTCGCCTGGCCGCCGCCGGAGCCGGTCACGCTGACCGTGCGGACCGGTGCGAGCGCGCTGACGCTGCCGGTGCGGCCGACCGGCGAACCGGACGAGGTGCCCGAAGACGCGTTCGGCGAGCCGGAGGGGACGCCGCCGCTGCCGACCACGCAGGTGAGCCAGCCGGAACAGGAGTGGACGGTGTCGCGGGACCTCGTCGAGTACCGCTCGGCACTGGACGTCGTGAAGAACTCCGGCACGATCCGCTACGACGACATCGGCCTGGAAATCACCCGCGACGTGCACGAGCGCTACACCTGGATCGCCGACGACTTCTGTTCCCCGGCCGCGGAGACCTCGTGGACCGTGACTTTCGAACGGGACGACTGGCAGGTGCGGACGGAGACGTACACGCGGGTGAGCTGCACGCCGACGGAATTCGTGATCGACGCCCGGCTGGACGGTTACGAGGGCGATCGGCGGCTGGTGTCGCGGAACTGGCATCGGACGGTGCCGCGCGACCTGCTGTGACGGCTTGCTCTGCGCGAGCTGTCCGGCCGTGCTCGGTTCCTGGGGGCGAACAGCGAAAGCTGATCGGTATACCCCCTGCGCGGCGGGGTTTAACGTCGAATCCGCGCGGTTAAGCCAGTCCTATGCGGATCCTGCCCCGGCACGCGGCGGCGCTCGACGTACCGCGCCGCCGAGCCCGAGTGACCGGTACTGACGCGTTCCTGGCGCACTGGGACCGCTTGCTGACCGAAGCCGTTCCTGTTGCGGAAGGAGCCTGATGAGGATCGCGATGGTGTCCGGACACGCCAGCCCGCTCGCCGCACTGGGAGAGGAGGGCGCGGGCGGCCAGAACGTGCACGTGGCCGACCTGTCCGCGGCACTCGTTCGCGCTGGCCACGAGGTGACGGTCTACACGCGCCGCGCCGACCCGGACGCGCCGGCCTCGGCGGAGGCCTCGGCGGGTTATCGCGTCGTCCACGTTCCGGCTGGCCCGGCGCGGCGGCTGCCGAAGGACGAGCTTGTGCCGCATCTGGGCGAATTCGGCAGCTGGCTGCGCGACCGGTGGACGGAGGAACCGCCGGACGTGGCGCACGCGCACTACTGGACGTCCGGCGTCGCGACGGTCCTTGCCGCGCGCGAGGCCGGGATCCCGGCAGTGCAGACCTTTCACGGGCTCGGCGCGGTGGAGCGGCGGCACCAAGGGGACGACGGCACGAGCGCGCCGGACCGGACGCGACTGGAGCGGATGGTCGGCAAGCAGGTCGGCCGGATCGTCGCGACCTGCTCGGACGAGGTGTTCGAACTCGCCCGCCAGGGGGTGCCGCGGCAGCGGATCTCGGTGGTGCCGTGCGGGGTCGACCTCGACCGGTTCGGGCCGGGCGGCCCGGTGGCTCAGCGGACCGCGCCGAAGCGGCTGGTTTCGGTCGGGAAGCTGGTGCCGCGCAAGGGATTCGACCTGGCTATCGCAGCATTGCCGAGGGTGCCGGAGACCGAGCTGGTGATCGCGGGCGGTCCGGTGTCCGGTGCGCTCGACGAGGATCCGGAGGCGCGGCGGCTGCGGAGGCTCGCGGACCGGCTGGGGGTGGCGGATCGGGTGCAGCTGGCGGGTCAGGTGAGGCGTGCTGAGATACCAGCCTTGCTGCGTTCGGCGGACGCAGTGCTGTGCACTCCTTGGTACGAGCCGTCCGGGATCGTGCCGCTGGAAGCGATGGCCTGCGGGGTTCCGGTCGTGGCCGCGGCGGTCGGCGGCTTGACCGACACGGTGGTGGACGGGATCACCGGACGCTTGGCTCCGCCGGGGGATCCGGTCCGGCTGGCGGCTCGGCTGCGGGGTTTGCTGGACGAGCCCGCGGAGCTGGAGGCGCTCGGGACCGCGGGGCGGGAGCGGGTGCGGGCGCGGTACTCGTGGGACCGGATCGCGGCGGAGACGGTACGGGCGTACGAGCAGGCCATGCCGGTGGAAGAGCTGGGGTTGGCCGCGGCGCGGTGACGGTGGCGAGGGAGCCGGGCCGGGTTGCGGTGTGCTGATCCGGCCCGGCAATGCTCTGCCCGGGACCGTTAAGCCCGGGCTTCGCGGCTGCCGCTGAGCGCGACGGCCAAGGCGACGAGCGCGGTCAGCCCGTGCAGCCAGTTGTCCGCCCAGTTGAGGTTCACCGGGTCGTCCCGTGCGGTGCTGAACGCCGTGGCCAGAATCCCGTACGCGGTCAACCCGGTGAACGCCACGAAGAGCACTCAGCAGTACGCGACGGCACCGGAAAGCTTGCGTGCGGCCAAAAGACCGAGCAGGCCCAGTGCGGTGTGGACAGCCGGACGGGCCCAGGATCGGATGGCGACCGACGGCACGGGTGCTCCTTTCCGGCACGGCCGCGGCTGTTTCCGCTGGCGCGCAACAGGTTCCGGATTACTCCTCGCGGAGCGACTTCGCGACGGAACCCCCGGCTTCGTCCGCCTGCTCGCCCGGATCCGGGTCGGCGCGGCGCTGAGGGAGATCCTCGTCCGGAGCGGCGGCCCGGGCCGCCTCCGCGCGGGCGAGCGTTTCGTCGTCCGGGGGATTCGGCACAGGCTGGACGTCCGGCCGTTCCTCGGCGAGGCGACGTCCGAGGGGCTCGCCTTCGCGTGCCTCGGCGGGGGTCGTGGCCTGCTGGACCGCCGGGCTCCAGCGCTCGGGAGGTTCGACTCCGTTCTCCAGCGGATCGACTCGCAGCTCGTCCTCGTCGAGCGATTCGGACTGGTCGAGCGTTTCGGGCTCGGCCGGATCGAGGTCGGGCATCGTGCTCCCTTCTCCGTGCGGCGCTTTTCTCGCCGGGTACCCGCCGGGAACGGCGCAAAACGGCGTCAGGCGACGGCGAGATCGCGGATCGCGGCCTGCGCCTTCTGGATTTCCTGGCCGACCAGGAGCGCGGTGAAGCGGGCGACCGAGATGCTCTGCGCCGCCGAGGCCACCGCGTCGCAGGCCTCCTGCGCGCCGGCGGAAAGATGCCGTACGTGCCCGGCGAGCAAGGCGTCCTCGAGCTGACCGCACAGGTCGGGGAGCACTTCGGACAGATCGTCGGCGAGGAGGCTCAGCAAGCCGAGCGTCCGGTAGAGGTCCGCAGGGGATTCGTAGCCGCCGGCACCGGCTTCGCGACGGAGCCGGCGCAGCGCGGTCTGCGCTTGCTCGGCCGGTGCGGGAGACGTCGCTGAATGGTCCATGACCCGGTGGTACCCGGTGGTGGGGCGGCTAACCGGACGGTTGCGTTCGTCCGTGCCGGGTATCCGGGAACGATGAACGAGATCGTCGAACTGATCCGCAGGCGGGCCTGCCTCGCCGAGACCAGCGACGCCGAACGCGTCGCGCACGCGGTGCTGCGGACGTTGGCGGAGAGGATTTCCCCGGAGGCGGCGGCGAGCCTGGCCGCCCAGCTGCCGGCCGAGCTGGCCGAAGACCTGCGCCCGGGCGGCGTCGCCGGGGAAGGCTTCGAGCTGGCGGAGTTCGTCGGGCGGATCGCGGAGCGGGGAGAGCTGACGGACCCGGAGGCGGTGCACCGCGCCGGCGTGGTGCTGGACGTGCTGAGCCGGGAGACAGTGCACGTGGCGGACGAGGTCTGGAACGTGCTGCCGGAACCGTTGCGGCGCCTGGTGGAGGCGGACCGGCCGCGGGTCGCCTGACGCCTCGCGGGCGCCTCAGGCGTTCCGCATCCGGGGCCGGTGCGGCTGCGAGTGGCCGCCGGGCCCGCCCGGGATGTCGCGGTCCACGTGGTCGGCGTGGTGCAGCGCCTGGGCCAGGAGCCCGCGGACGTGCTCGTCGGCGGCGGAGTAGTACACGAACGTGCCCTCGCGGCGGCCCTTGACGAGACCCGCGAGCCGGAGCTTGGCCAGATGCTGGCTGACCGCGGTCGGCGCGGCCCCGGCCAGTTCGGCGAGGCAGGCCACCGACGATTCGCCCTGCAGGAGCGCCCACAGCACCTTGATCCGCGTCGGGTCCGACAGCAGGCGGAAGCTTTCCGCGGCCAGGTGGACCTGCTCGTCGGAGGGCATGTCGAAGTCCGGCAGGGAGGAGTGCATGCCCCGATGCTACCGTTCCTTCTCGACTATCTGCGCATCTGCGCAGGTATGCTGGCAGCCGACCGGTCCGTCCGGTCGCGAGAGGCCTCGAGCACCCCGGGAGTTCCTGATGGCACAGCCGCGCCGCGACCGTCCGCAGCCGGAGCACGGGCGTGGTCCTGCGCGAGGGCAGGGTTCCGGCCGCGGTGCTGGGGAGGGCGGCGACCACGAGCAGAGCAACCCCGGCTCTGGCCACGGCCACGCGCACGGTCACGCGCATGGCCACGGCCACGGACACGGGCACGCCGAACCGACGACCTGGCGGCACCGGATCAAACACCTCCTCACCCCGCACAGCCACGACAGCGCCGATCGCCTCGACGCCGCCCTGGAAACCAGCCGTCGCGGCATCCGGGCGCTGATCTGGTCGTTCGCCGTCCTGTTCGGCACCGCCGTCGTGCAGCTGGCCCTGGTAGCCGTCACCGGCTCGGTAGCCCTTCTGGGCGACACCATCCACAACTTCGCCGACGCCCTCACCGCCCTGCCCCTCGGCATCGCCTTCGCCCTGGGCCGCCGCGCCGCGACCCGCCGCTACACCTACGGCCTCGGCCGCGCCGAGGACCTGGCCGGAGTCGTCGTGGTGCTGATCATCGCCGGTTCGGCCGCGCTGGCCGCCTACGAGGCGATCGACCGGCTGCTGCACCCGCATCCCGTGCAGCAGCTCTGGGTGCTCGCCGCGGCGGGAGCGGTCGGGTTCGCCGGAAACGAACTCGTCGCCCGGTACCGGATCACTGTCGGCAAGGAGATCGGCTCGGCCGCCTTGGTCGCGGACGGCCTGCACGCTCGCACCGACGGGTTCACCTCGCTCGCGGTGGTGCTGGGCGCGGTCGGCGTGGCGCTGGGTTTCCCGGCGGCCGACCCGGTGATCGGCCTGCTGATCACCGTCGCGATCCTTTTCGTCCTGCGCGACGCGGCGAAGGAAGTCTTCCGGCGGCTGATGGACGCCGTCGACCCGGCGACCGTCGAACTGGCCGAGCGAACAGCAGCGGCGGTGTCCGGAGTGGAGGGTGTCCGGGAGGTCCGGATGCGCTGGATCGGCCACAGCCTGCGCGCCGAACTCGCCATTCAGGTCGGCAATACTCTCACCGTCGAGCAAGCGCACGAACTGGCGCACAGCCTGGAACACGAACTGATCGCCGCGGTGCCCCGGCTGGCCGCGGCGGCAGTGCACGTGGAACCGGCGATCGGGGCGGAGACCGTGCACCTCGGTTGATCGCGCATCGACCGATCGGTTGATCCGCCGCTCCGCCCGGGCTGCCCGGAAACTCTGGCCGCGCAGCCGATTCGCCGCACCGGTGCCGCCCGGCACGGTGAAGGCATGGCAATCATCGAGGTGGACAGCCTCGTCAAGCGGTACGGCGGGCAAGCCGTGGTCGACGGCGTCAGCTTCGCCGTCGAGCCGGGCGAGATTTTCGGCATTCTCGGCCCGAACGGGGCCGGCAAGACCACAACGGTCGAATGCGTCGAGGGGTTGTGCAGGCCGGACGGCGGGGAGATCCGCGTCTGCGGTCTCGATCCCCGCCGCGACGGTGGCGAGCTGCGCCAGGTGCTCGGCGGGCAGCTCCAGGAAAGCGAACTGCCGGACAAACTCGAGGTCGGCGAGGCGCTCCGGCTGTACAGCTCGTTCTACCGCGATCCGGCCGATTGGCGGGAGCTGGCCGGGATCCTCACTCTCGAAACCAAGCTCGGCACCCAGTTCCGCCGGTTGTCCGGCGGCCAGAAACAGCGGCTGTCGATCGCGCTCGCGCTGCTCGGGAACCCGAAGGTCGCGGTGCTCGACGAACTCACCACCGGACTCGACCCGCAGGCCCGCCGCGACGTCTGGGGCCTGGTCGAGCGCATCCGCGCGCGGGGCGTGACGATTCTGCTGGTCACGCACTTCATGGAGGAGGCAGAGCGGCTCTGCGACCGGCTCGCGGTCATCGACGCGGGCCGGGTCGTCGCGGTCGACACCCCGGCCGGGCTGGTGTCGCGCGCCGACGACCGGCAGCGGATCCGGTTCCGCACGTCCGGGCCGCTGGACGACGCGGTGCTGACCGGGCTGCCGGAGGTCGCCGCCGTCGAGCGGGCGGGCAGCCAGATCGTCGTCACCGGGACCGGGGACCTGCTGCTCGCGGTGACCTCGGCGCTTGCCCGCCGTCAGATCGCCGTCACGGACCTGCGAGTGGACCAGACCACGCTGGACGACGCGTTCGTCGCGCTCACCGGCCGCTGCATCGAAGACTGAGGAGACCCCGGTGCCTGCTTTGTTCCGGCTCGCCGCCACCGAAACGAAACTGTTCTTCCGCGAGCCGATCGTGGTGTTTTTCGCGCTCGCGTTCTCGCCGGTCCTGTTCGGTGTTCTCGGGCTGATCCCGGCTCTGCGCGAACCCGGCCCGGACGGAATCCGGATGATCAGCCGGTACTTGCCGATCGTGGTCGCGATGGGGGTTTCGCTGTTCTCGCTCAGCGGTCTGTCACAGCTGTTCGCGTCCTACCGAGAGAAGGGCGTGCTGCGGCGGATGCGGCTCACGCCGGTGAAACCGACAGTCATGCTCGGCGCGCAACTGCTGATGGCTGTGGTGCTGTCGGCGGCGTCGACGCTGGTCATCCTCTTGACCGGACGGCTGGCGTTCGACGTCGCCCTGCCTCGGCAACTGCCTGCGTACGTGCTCAGCTTCGCGCTGCTGGCATTGGCGTTGTTCGCGATCGGGCTGCTGGTCGCGGCGCTCGCACCGTCCGCCAAGAGCGCCAGCGCGGTCGGTTCCCTGGTGTTCTTCCCGCTCGTGTTCTTCGCCGGTCTCTGGGTGCCGCGCGCCAGTATGAACCAGGTTCTGCTGACGATCAGCGATCTGACGCCGCTCGGCGCGGGTGTACAAGCCTTGCAGGACACGGCTTCCGGGAATTGGCCGCAGCTGCTGCACCTCGGTGTCATGCTAGGGTGGCTCGTCGCGGCAGGGGGCTTGGCCGCGCACTACTTCCGCTGGGAGTAACTGGTGGGCATCGAAAGCGACCTGCGCGAAGAGTTCGACCGCTGGGAACGCGCACAGACAGCGACCTTCACAGTGCTGCCTTACGGTCTTCTCGCGGTCAGCGTGAGCATCGCTTTCTTACAGCTGCCAGCGCATCTTCCGGTCGTGCTGGGATTTTCCGCCGCTGCCGCGCTTTGGCTGCTGTGGTTTCACTCGCTTCATCCGCAATGGCATCGGAAGCGCGTGCTGATGGCGGGGTATTACGCCGGTCTGCTGGCGATGGCGGCGGTACTGGCGGCCCTCGCGCCGTGGTATGGCCTGTTCGCGTTCGTCGGTTACCCGCAAGCATTTCAATACCTGACCGAACGCTGGCGGTACGCCGGCGCGGCGGCCACCGCGCTGATCTCGGCGATGGCGTTCCTCGGCGGAATCGCCAAGATCGGCGCGGAGAACCTGTGGTGGGCGTGGCTGGGCGCCGGCGTGCTTTCGGCCGCGCTGGCGGGAGCGGTTTTCTATTTCGTGGAAATGGCCTACCGGCGGAACGAACTGCAGAAGCAGGCATTGGCGGAAGTGCACGAGGTGAACCTCAAACTGGAGGCGGCGCTGGCCGAGAACGCCGGGCTGCACGCGCGATTGCTGGCCCAGGCCCGCGAGGCCGGGGTGCTGGACGAACGGCAGCGGATGGCGCGGGAAATCCACGACACTCTCGCCCAGGGCCTCGCCGGGATCCTGACGCAGTTGCAGGCAGCCGAACAGACCGCGACCGAACCGGCGACACTGGGCCGCCACTTGGCGAGCGCGACGAACCTGGCCCGGGAAAGCCTGGTCGAGGCGCGCCGGACGGTCCAGTCGGTGGAGCCGTCCGTGCTCGCCGAAGCCCGGCTCCCGGAGGCGATCGGCGAGGTGACCAGGAATTGGTCGGCGGCCAACGACATCGACGCCGTGCTCACCACGACCGGCGACGCCCGGCCGATGGACACCGACGTCGAGGTGGCGTTGCTGCGGACCGCGCAGGAAGCGCTGTCGAACGTCGCGAAGCACGCGCGGGCGAACCGGGTCGGCCTGACCCTGTCGTACATGCCGGACCTGGTGACCCTCGACGTCCGCGACGACGGCGTCGGTTTCGAGCCGAACGCCAAACGCGCCAACGGTTCCACGAACGGCGGCTTCGGACTGGCCGGGATGCGCCAGCGGGTGCAGCGTCTCTCCGGACGGCTGGAGGTTGAGTCGGAACCGGGCCGGGGCACGGCGATTTCGGCGACGGTGCCGGCGATTCCCGCCGGAGGTGCGCGATGATCACGCTGCTGATCGTCGACGACCACCCGGTGGTGCGCGACGGCCTGCGCGGCATGTTCGGCGCCGACCCGAGGTTCGAGGTGGTCGGCGAGGCCGCCGACGGAGCCGCCGCGATCACCGCTGGCGAGCAGTTGCGGCCGGACGTGATCCTGATGGACCTGCGGATGCCGCGGACGGACGGCGTGACGGCGATCAAGGAACTGGCGAAACGCGGTGTCACTGCGCGGATCCTGGTGCTGACGACGTACGACACCGGCAGCGACGTCCTCCCGGCGATCGAAGCCGGGGCCACCGGGTATCTGCTGAAGGAAGCGCCCCGGGAGGAGCTTTTCCGCGCGGTGGAGGCCGCGGCGAAGGGACAGGCGGTGCTGTCGCCGACGGTCGCGACCCGGCTGATGGGACAGTTGCGCCAACCGGCGGCGGGTCTGTTGTCGGAACGCGAGGTGGAGGTCTTGCGGTTGATCGCGAAGGGTGCGACTAATCGTCGGGCGGCGGAGGAGTTGTTCATCAGCCAGGCGACGGTGAAGACGCATTTGCTGCACGTCTACGCGAAACTCGGGGTGAACGACCGCGCGGCGGCGGTGGCTGCGGCGTTCGCGCAGGGGTATTTGACGCTGTAGCGCGGGTTTTCGGTGGGGGAGGCGTGGTCCGTGAGGGGAACCCTGAGGGAATCAGATTCCCTCAGGGTTCCCC